>JAHJUF010000226.1 GCA_018829095.1 Pseudomonadota bacterium
CGATCTCCAGCACGATGATGACGTGGAACCGGGTGTACTCCATGGCCGGAAGGTGGAATTTCTCCCGCAGGTCGAACACGGGGAGGATCACGCCCCTAAGATTGATGATGCCCTTGACGAATCCCTTGACGTGGGGCAGGGGAGTGATCTCCCGGTAAGAGAAGACCTCCTTGATCTTGAAGATCTCCACCCCGTACCGCTGCTCGTTTAGCGAGAACACCACGTACTGGGTAGCCATCAGAACTCCTCGAAGCCTTCTCCGAACTCGTCCAGGAGGTCGTCGGAAAGATCTTCCACCGGCGGCTTGTTCACCAGGTCGTCACGCAGGGAGCGGCTGGTGGGGGTGGCCCGGCGGCGTTCCCGCGCCGGGCGTTCCGGGGCCCAGGACTCGGGTTCGTCCATGCGGTCCCGGTCGCGGTCGCGGCCCATGTCACGGTCGCGGTCGCGGTCACGGTCACGGTCGCGGTCCCGGTCGCGGCCCATGTCACGGTCACGGTCGCGGTCCCGGTCCCGGTCCCGGTCGCGGCCCATGTCCCGGTCGCGGCCGCCGGACGTCTCCCGGCCCCCCAGGATGAACACGCCGGTGATCTCCTGGAGCTGGCGGGTCTTTTCCTTCAGGCGCATCATCTCCTGGGCCAGTTCGTCCACAAAGGAGGCGTTCTTTTCATTGACCTCACAGACTTCCTGAGCCCCCTGGTTGATCTGCTCGATGCCCCGGGAGGACTCCTCCGAGCCCATGGAGACTTCCCCCAGGGCCTCGGAAACCTGGCCCGAGGTCTTGACGATGCCGGAAAAGCAGTCCTGGAGTTCGCCCACCCACTGGCGGCCTGTGGACACCTTTTCCACGATCTCCCGCACCAGGGACTGGATGTCCTTGGAGGCCTTGGCGCTTCTCTTGGCCAGGCTCCGCACCTCGTTGGCCACCACGGCGAACCCCCGGCCCTGTTCCCCGGCCCGGGCCGCTTCCACGGCCGCGTTGATGGAAAGGAGGTTGGTCTGGAAGGTGATCTCGTTGATGAGATCCATCATCTCCACCACCTTGTGGGAGGCCGTCTCCATCTCGGCCATGGACTGGGCGGTCTTTTCCACCTGGTCCCCACCTTCGTAGGCCACCTTCAGGGCCTCCTTGGACAGGCTGTCCGCGTGGCGCGTGTTGGCCAGGTTCTCGCCGGTGTTGGAGACCAGCTCCTCCAGGGTGGCGGAGATCTCCTCCATGGCCGCGGCCTGCTGCTCGGTGCGCTGGGCCAGGGACTGGTTCTCCCGGCTGATGCGCAAAACGCCGTTGATGACGGGCAGGATGGCCTGCTTGACTTGGGTGATAAGGTGGGCCATGCCATCCAGGGTCTCGTTCATCCGGATGGTGAGTTCGTCCATGGTGCCTCCGGCGCCCGAGGGATTGGCCCGGAGGGTGAAGTCGCCCTGGCTCACTTTTTCCAGGACCTGGGAGAGTTCCATGACCTTGGCCTCCAGGGCCCCCTTGGCGTTCTCCTCTCGTTCGTAGGCCTCCCGGATGGCGTTTTCGCTCTCCACCTCCACGGTGAGGTCCCGGATGATCTCAAAGGCGCCCAGGATGTGCCCGGAGGAATCCTTCAGAGGCGCGGCGGAGCAGATGATGGGCACCTCCCGCTCCTGGGCCCGGTTTTTCAGGCTGATGCGCTGGCCCACGGTGGACTCGCCGGTGTCCAGCGCCTTTTTCACCGGGTCATTTTTCTGATGGGCCGCCGTGAGGAAAATCTCCTGGCAGGATTTGCCCAGGACCCCCTCGGAGGAAATGCCCACGAGGGACAGGGCGCTGTCGTTGACAAAGGTGACCTTGCGGGCCGGGTCCACCATGAAGAAGGGGTCGCTGATGCCGAACTTCAGGCTGTTGGCGTACTCGATGCGGTCCCGGATGCTGGTGATCATGGTGTTGAAGTTTCTCGTCAGCCGGCCGATGGAGTCCACCGAGGGGTCCCAGACCTCCACGGACACGTCCCCGGCCGCCACCTGGGCGGTCTTGGCGTTCAACCGCCCCAGGCGCCTTGTCACCAGGAGGGCGAACATGAGGTAGAACAGGACCACCAGGACCACCAGGCCGCCCAGGGAGTAGCCGATGAGTTGGTTCCGGGTGCTGTCCAGGGTGGCGTAGACCTTGGAGAGGGGCTGGGCCAGGACCACGGCCCCCAGGACCTTCTTGCTCGTCCCGTGGCAGTGGTAACATTCCTTGCGGTTGGCGATGGGCCGCACGGTCACCAGGAAGGGGTTGTCGCCGGTGTACTGCTCATAGGCCTTTCCCGGGTCCCCTCCGGTTTCCAGGGCCTGGGCCAGCTTGGCCTGGCCTTCCTCGTTCAGCTGGCTAGACACCCGGGTGTTCACGAATTCCGCCGAGGAGGCGAAGGTCACCCGCTGGTCCGGCGCGCTGATGTAGATGTGCAGGCCCCCCATCTCCCGGCCGGTCTGCTGGAGTTCGCGTTCCACGGACTCCGTGTCTCCCAGGGTCATGGGATAGATGAATCCCGAGAGGGTCTTGTCCAGGAGCCGTTCGGAAAAGCTTCCCATCTGGTCCAGGGCGATGTTCCTTTGGGTCTTCAGGATGGTGAGGAAGTTCACCACCATGAAGCCCACCACCACCAGGATGGTGACCACGAGCATCTTGGTCCGCAAACGGGTCTTTCGCATGAAGCCGCTAAAAAAGTTCATCGTTCCCCCCCGTTAGTGGGCCCCGGCGTAGATCACGCTCTTGTACCGGAAAGACGTGATCTTTTCGCTGTCGTGGCAGCGTTCACACACGTCTATGGTCACGGTTTTCACGATGTGGGCCATTTCCATGGTCTGGGTGTGGAGCCTTCCCGGGCCGTGACAGGACTCGCATCCCACGTCTTTCAACTCCGGGGTCTTTTCCAGGTTCGCGAAGCCCGTGGGCCGGCCGTACCCTGTGGTGTGGCAGGAATAGCAGCCGCGGACTTCCTCGTCCGTGAGCCCGTCGGCCATTCTCTCGATGGCCTCAAAGGAGCGGCTTTTGCGGGAGTGCTCCTGGAACGCCGCGTACTGGTTCTTGTGGCATTCCTTGCAGGCCTCCGATCCCACGAACCCGCCCCCCACGATCCCCGGGACGCTGGGCAGGCCCAGGTCCTGGGCGGCTGCGGGCACGCAGCAGAGGGCCGCGGCGAACAAGGCCGCCAGCCACCCCCGCCGGCCCGGGCGGAACCTGCTCCCCGGACGGGTGATTTTCTCCGCGCCGTTTTCTCTCATGCATCGCTCCTTGCCTTTGGCCTGGAGAAGAACATCTCCTCCAACGCGAAAAGATCCATGACCAGGGCCACCGAACCGTCTCCCATGATGGTGGCTCCGGCGATTCCCGTGACGCTCTTGAAGTTGCTTTCCAGACTTTTCACCACCACCTGGTGGGGGTCCAAAACCTTGTCCACCAGCATGCCGAACCGCTGGCGGGTGGTGTCCACGAACACCAGGGTCCGGTCCGGTCCCGACTCGCCGTTCGGATCGGGGATGGCGTAGACCCGGGAAAGATCCAGGATGGGCACGTACTCGTCCCGGAACAGGTAGACCCGCTCCCCGGCCCCGAAGAACTTCACCTGGCCGGGACGGTACAGCTCCGTGCCCGCCACGCCCCACAGGGGCACCAGGTAGGAGCGCTCGTGGGCCCGGACGTGGAGGGCGTCCATGAGGGCGAAGGTGAGCGGCAGGGACAGGGTGAAGGTGGTGCCTTTCCCCTTTTCCGTCTCCAGGCTCATGGTGCCCCCCAGGCGCTCCACCTCGGTCTTCACCACGTCCATGCCCACTCCCCGGCCGGACATGGAGGTCACCTCGCTCTTGGTGGAGAACCCCGGCCGGCAGATGATGTCCAGGGCGTTGGTCGAATCCACGGCTTCCCCGGGGCGGATGAACCCCTTTTCCTGGGCCTTCTCCGCGATTTTTTCGAGATCCAGGCCCCGGCCGTCGTCGTGGATCTGGATGAGGATCATGCCGCCCTTCTGAAAGGCCCTGAATTCGATCAGGCCCTCTGGGGGCTTGCCAACGGCCTCCCGTTGCTCCGGAGTCTCCAGGCCGTGGTCCACGCTGTTTCTCACCAGGTGCTTCAGGGGGTCGGTGATGTGCTCGATGACCTCCTTGTCCAGCTCCGTGTCAACGCCCACCAGATTCGCCCGGAGGCGCTTGCCCTGCTCGAAGGCCGTGTCCCGGGCGATGCGCTGGAACCGGCGGAAGGTGCCCTCCAGGGGGAACATGCGCACCTGGGCCACCCGTTCCTGGAACTCCCGGTTCACCTTGAGAAGGTTTTCCAGTTCCACGTCCACCTCGGAGCCGAAGACCTCCACTTGCCGGGCCAGGATGTTCTGGAGCCGGGACAGGCCGATGCCGATCTCCTCGGCCAGGTTCACCAGATGATTGATCTTCTCCACGTCCACCCGGACCGAGGTCTTGCGGTAGGTCCGGCGGCTCTCCTCCTGTTGGCTCACCACCTGGGCCAGGGTGTTCTCGTCGAGCTTGCCCCGCGCCACCAGGATTTCTCCCAGCTTCTTCTGCTGGGACAGGGCATCGTCGAGATCCACCTTGGAGATGGCGCCCCGCTCCATGAGCACCTCCCCCAGGGGCCGCTCCCCCACGGAGAGGTCCACGCCCTCCTTGTACCGGGCCGTGATGTCCTCCACGTGGATGTCGTTGTCGTCCCGGACGAACATGAAGATGTCCTCGACCTCCTCCGGGTTGGCCGTGGTTTTCACGATGACCCGCCAGCCGATATACAGGCTGTAAGGGTCCATATCGTCCCAGGAAGGGAGGTGGCTCATGTCCGCCACCACGTCCACCATCTCGGCCATTTCCGCCAGGGCCAGGAGCAGGAGGATGGGGTCCTGGCCGGAGGTGAAGAGGTCGGCCCTGAACTTCAAGTCCAGCTGGTAGAAGCGGAGGTGGTCCGCCTCCTGCTCGTCGGCCTGGCGTTCCGGGGCGGCCCCGGGCTTTTCCCCCACGGGCCGGGGCGCGGCCGGGGCCGGGGCCTTGGTTTTCGCCTTGGGCGCGGAGGCCGGGGGCTTCTTTTTCGGAATGACTACCCCCGGCACCTCGGCCCCGGGGATGGCGTCCATGCCCAGGAAGCGGTTCAACTGGGCCTTCCGGGCCTTGATGATGCCGGGCTCGGCCTCGGGTTCGCCGGCGGCGCCCCTCTCCACCATGCCCTTGATGAAGTCGAGGTCCTCCAAAAGGAAGCTCACCAGGGGCTTGCTGACGGTGAGCTGGCCGCTGCGGAGCCGGTCCAGAAGGCTTTCCAGCACGTGGGAGTAGTCGGAAATGATGGGGAAGCCCACCATGGCCGAACCGCTTTTCAGCGTGTGGATGGCCCGGAAGATCTCCTGGATGTCCGAAGGGGACCCGGAGTTCGATTCCAGGCGCAGGAGACTCTCCTCGGCCGAGCGCATGAGGTCCTCGGTCTCGGCGAAGAAGATCTCCAGGGTCTCGTCGGCTTCGCTCATCTCGTGTAGGTCAGTTTCTTGATGGCCCACAAAAGCTGCTCGGGGTGGAAGGGTTTTACCAGCCAGCCTGCGGCCCCGGCCTTCCTGCCCTTGACGATCATGTCCTTTTCGCTCTCCGTGGTGAGCACCAGGATGGGCAGGAACTTGAAATCCGTGTCCTTGACGCGGCCGATGAAGGTGATTCCATCCATAATGGGCATGTTGATGTCCGTGAGGATCAGGACGGGCATCTCCCCGGCCTCGCGCATCTCCTCCAGACGCTCCAGGGCGTCCTGGCCGTCCTTGGCCTCGGCCACCCGGTACCCGGCGTTCCGCAGGCAGAAGGAGACCGACGACCGGATGGTCGGGGAGTCGTCCACCACCATGATCTGCTTTTGCATGGGTCACGTTTCCTGGTTCGGCCCAGGGCAAAAACGTCCTGGGCCGTTCGCCTTCAGGAGGTCATCTGGCTCTTGAGCCCGGAGACCTCCAGGATCTTTTCCACCTCAGGGGACAGGGCGGTGATGACGAGCTTTCCGCCGGAACCCAGGTTTTTCCGGAATGCGATGATGAGCTGGAGGGAGGCCGTGTCCGCAAACCCCACCTCCGCCAGGGACAGGTTCAACTTCCGGGACCTGGAGCGGGCGTTCTCCAGGAACCCTTTCAGGTAATCCAGGTCATGGATGGTGAGGTCCCCCTTGAGGAGGTACGTCCCGTCCACGTCCTGAGCCACTTCGAAGTTTCTCGCCGCCATGGTTCACTCATTTGCTTAGAATTCAGACCTTATTTATCTTTTTTGCCTATTGAAGGAACCATCCCCGAGCTACCCGGAGTGCTGGTCCATAGACCTGTTGATGGGGGTGCTATCCCCATATTCGTCGATGGCGATGCTATTCCCATATTATTATTGCACCCATAACTAAATCTGTTCAAAGCTGCGGAAAGATCATTGCTTGTTGATGCTAATAGCCCTGCTCTCATCCTGTCTATAAAATAATTCTCTTTGCTTGATAAACTTTCGCTATTCATAGCCTGATCTATTTTTCTGGCTAAAAGCAGTATTTCTTCAATCATATCATCGGCAGTTCTTTTAGTTTCGGGAGATTCTTCTGCCGTTAATGATTTTAATTCCTTATCAAGGTCCGGCCACCATTTTTCGAACTGCCTTTTTAAGGCTTCTTCTGATAATAATTGGGTGGGACCTGCTATATTTATTGACCATAATAAGCCCCATGTTCCTTTCATGGTTGCCTCTTTCGACTGGAAGCTTGTGAGTGGGCCAGAGGGTATTTCTGCTTGTTTAAGATCAATCAAATAGGGACATACATAAGGCTTTTCGGCAGAATCCTCAACTGCTTTTGCTGATGCTCCAGCCTCAAACAAAATCCATGGCTCATTTAAATTTTTCTTTGTAAGACAAATAATTGCAAACCTTGTTTCATTAAGCGCATTATCGATAGCTTGACCCCACCGTTCTCCGGCGTGAACATCCAATTCTGACATCCATGGATCAACAGCCTGAATTACATCATGAATCCATTTTTTCAAAAATAAGGCAATCGCTTTGCTTCTTTCGCCGGACCAGCTTATGAAAATTTTCATCCCTCCCCCATTTCCGATTATCTTATCAATCTAACCCTCAACCGGCCGCCAGCCCGTTTCCGTCAGCACCAGGCGGGAGGGGCCGTCCGTTTCCGGCGGGTCCGCCCCGCTGTTGTCCGGGTGTTCGGGGTCGTGGGGCAGGATGACCATGTATTGGCCGTCCTGCCGGGCGGAACTCGGGATGATCGGCGTGATCCGGATGCCCGCCGCCGCCTCGAAGAGGTCCTCGGCCCGCTGGAACCCGGCCAGGAAGAACAGGGTCATGTAGGTGGGGGGAAAAAGAACGAATCCCCCCCTTCCCTGGCAGGCCAGGGCCTCGGCCGGGGACACCCATCCCCCGGCCACCAGCTCCTCGCAGTCCGGGCTCGCTTCCTGGCCGTCCGGCAGCCGGGACAAAAAGAACCGGGTGTCCCAGCGCCTGGGCGCGCCCTCGGGCGTGATCCACCGGGCTATGGGCAGCAGCCGGTCGAACGGGAAGGTCAGGCCCTCGGCTTCGGCCATGTCCGAAAGCCCCATTTCCCGGGCGGCGATTTTACGCCGGTAATCCGAAAAGCGTTTTTCCCCCACAGGCAAGGGCCTGTCCCCGGGTCCGGCGGCCAGAAGCACTCCCGACTCCTCGAAGGTCTCCCGCACCGCAGCCGTGAACAGCCCCCGGGCTCGGGCCTCGCCAATGCCCGGCTCGGCCAGGAGATCCGCCGGACTCCGGCCATGGGGAGCGGGGCCCGCCTGGGCGTCCTCCTTTTCCACCAGGCCGCCGGGAAACACGTGGGCTCCGGCAAAAGACCCGCTGGAATTCCTCTTGCCCATGTACACCAGGAGGCCGCCCGGCCCTTCGCGCACCAAAACCACCGTGGCCGCGTCCATGGGCTTTCTGGGCCCGCCCCGGGATGAATCCTCGTGCATTCGGTCTGTCCGTCCGGAATCCTCCGGACTTATCTGTCCGTCCGGAATCCTCCGGACACGTTTATTGTCTGTTCGGCAAGCAAGGAAGGACCGGCCCGAAAAGAGCCCGACTGCATCTTAGCCTCCTGGACGGGCCGGATCAACCCCCCGCCTTGGAGAACTGGCTTTCCATGATGCTCCGCTGGGCCGTGTCCACCCACCGCATGACCCGGCGCACCTGGTCCCGGTGGTGGCTGGCCTTGTTGATGGCGAAGAAGTCCCCCTCCTTGCCCAGGAGTTCCTTCAGGAACACCAGGTCCGAGGTCTGGCCGATGCGCCCCAGGCCCCGGGCCACCACCTGGAAGATCTGGAGGAGGCCCGGCATCTGCTCGTCGCTCTTTTTCATCCAGTAGATTTCCGACTCGGGGTTGCCGTACTCCTTGGCCGCGGACCGGAGGACCGCCCGGGCCACCTGGCCGCCCACCAGGGCCAGTAAGATGTAGATCTCCCGCTCCAGGGTGAACACGTACCGGGCGGGCATGACGTCCGTGCCCGGGTAGGGGTCCAGGGAGTCCTTGAGCTTGCGGTGAATGGTCCGGACCTTGAGGAAAAAGTCCTCCTTGGCCGCGTCCACCCTGTTCCGGGCGAACTCCACCATCGCGGGGTCCAGGCCCTCCACCACCAGGAGCACCTCCTCGGGGGTGATCTCGATGTCCGTGTGGAGTTCCTTGGAGTACTTGCGCAACAGGAGGTTGCCCAGCATGAGGGCGTTTCTGTCCGACCAGGTCGCCGTCTCCGGGTCCCGCTTGAAGTCGTTCAAGAGCACGGCCAGGGAGGACTGGCGCTGCCTGATCTGGTCGATCAGGAGCTGGATCGCGTTCAGGAAGGCGATGCGGTCCTGGCGGTCCATGATCTCTTTCAGGTGGTGCCAGAGAAACTCGAAGACCTTTTCCTCGTACCGGGCGAACTCGGGGATGCTCTTTTCAAAGGCGGGGCGCAGGAAATGCCCCCGGGCGTTGAAGCAGCCCCGGAGCAGTTCCACCATGTGCCGGGCGTCGTCGGGGAGGATGGAAAAGTCCCGGGCCATGACCTCGTAGTCCTGGAGGTCGAATTCCGTGGGACGGCGCACCATGCCCTTGACCTTGCGCTTGGTGATGGAGCGCTGCTTGTAGAAACTCACCAGGTCCAGGATCTCCCGGTGGATCTTCTTTTCCAGGACCTTTTCATCCTCGGTCAGGGCTTTCATGAGCTCGCCGGAGATGATGAGGTCGTCGAAGGCCTCCTCAGGGACCAGTTCCAGGCGGTTTTTCACGGCGGCCAGGATGTCCTCGGACATGGCCGAGGCCCAGGCGGCCATATCCTTCATGTGGCCCGTGGTTTTGGCGGCCTTCTGCACGGCGTTCACGAGCACCGTGGCCACGGCCATACGGTCCTGGATGTCCTGGGCGTTCACCTGGCCGTAATCAGCCGCGTACAGGGCTTCCAGCATGCGCACCGTGTCGAAGGATTCGTTCCCCAGGCGCATGGACAGGAACCGCGCCATGCGGAGCTTGTCCCGGCCGATGGCCTCCTTGTCCGTGGCGGAAATCACCCAGCGGGGATTGTTCAGCTCCACGGCGGGCCGGGTGAGCTGCTCCTTCAGCTTCTTGAACCCGAAGATGGCGTCAAAGGTGCCGGTGAAGAGCTCCATGGGGTCGGAACACTCGCACACCAGCATACCGGAGATTTTCTGGGTAAGGCCCCGGGCGGTCTCGGGCTTGAGCTTGTTCTGGGCGGCCAGAAGGGAGAGATTCGCATCAGCCCGCCCGGATTCGTCGAAGAGCACGGAGACCGGGAACCGGCCCTCCTTGGCAAAGGATTCGGGCTCGGCCAGGTCGGCCTCCACCTGGATGTAGTCGGCCAGGTAGTCCAGGGAGGTCCGTAGCGCCTCCCGGTCCGAAATTTCCCACTCCCCGGTCCGCACCTGGATGCTCACCACCTTGGCCGTGGCCAGGGCCTCGAAGGCGCTGGTGATCTTTCCGGGGAGACGGCTGGCCGTCACCCCCAGCCGCCGGGCCGCCACGTGGACCCCGGGGATGTCGAGATCCAGGGACCCGTAGAGGATGTGGTAGTCGTAGCGCGCCGAGGCCCGGCCCGAGGAGGGCACCACCCGGCCCCGGTAGCGGATGATGATCCGCTCGTCGTGGCCCGGGAGCTTGGCCAGCTTGGAGACCAGCTCCATCATGCGGTTCACGGCGGTCCGGACGTCGGCGTTGGCGCCGCTTTTGCCCGCGCGAAACAGGTTGGCCGTCTCGTGGGTGAAGTCCACCAGGAGAAGCCGCCAGGCGTCCAGGCGCTTCTCCTCCTCATGCAGGGCCTCGGCCAGGCCGGGCA
>JAHJUF010000227.1 GCA_018829095.1 Pseudomonadota bacterium
TCCATCGCCCCAGGTTCCATCCGGGTGAACCTCCCCCCGGCCGGGGGGAGGTTCACCCGGATGGAACCTGGGGCGATGGAGGCTCCTGGCCCGGAGAGTTCACCCGCGCCGAACAAGGCCCGCTCGCAGGCCGAACCCGTTACCGAATCCAAGGCTCGGGAGTCCCGGGCGTTCACCACGGCCAGGTCTCCGGGCCCCATGTTCATAAACAGCCGGGCCTTGCTCCTGGCGTAGGCATCCATGTCCGGGTAGCGGTCCAGGTGATCCTCGGTGATATTCAGCATGAGGCTGATCCAGGGATGGAACGTGCTGGCCGTGTCCAGCTGGAAGCTCGACACCTCCACCACCACCAGGTCCGCGCCGCCCCCGGAAAGGACGTACTGGATCAGGGGCGTTCCCAGGTTCCCGCCCACAAAGACCTTTTTCCCGGCCTCAACGAGCATGAGGCCCAGGAGGGTCGTCACCGTACTCTTTCCGTTGGTCCCACTCACCGCCAGGATGGGCTCGGCCACGAACCGGGCGGCCAGTTCCATCTCCCCCACCACCTCGGCGCCTGCCTTGGCGGCCCGGACGATGGGCTCCAAAGTCTCCGGGACCCCGGGGCTCACCACCACCAGGTCCGCGCCTGAAAAAGCGTCCGGCTCGTGGGGGCCGCAAACCACCTCGATGCCCAGTTCCCGGAGTTCCCGGACCCGATCCGCCAGCTTCTCTTCTGGGGCGGAATCCACCGCCAGGACCCGCGCGCCCCCGGCGTGGCAGAAACGGGCCGAAACCAGCCCGCTCTTTCCGAGCCCCACCACCGCGATGCGCTTTCCGTAAAGGTCCATGGGCATTTTCCTACCTCAATTTCAGGGTGCTGGCGGACAACAGGGCCAGCACAATGGCTATAATCCAAAACCGCACGGTAATCTTCTGCTCGGCCCAACCCATCTTCTCGAAATGATGATGAAGGGGAGCCATTTTCAGGACTCTTTTGCCGCCGGTCAACTTGAACACCGAGACCTGGATGATGACGGACATGGCCTCGATGACAAAAAGCCCCCCCACAATGACCAGGGCCAGTTCCTGCTTGGTGCACACGGCCACGGCACCCAGGGCGGCGCCCAGGGGCAGGCTCCCGACGTCGCCCATAAAAACGGATGCAGGGTTGGCGTTGAACCAGAGAAAGCCCAGACAGGCGCCCACCAAGGCCCCGCAAAAGATGGACAGTTCACCGGAACCCTCCACGTAATTCACCTGGAGGTAGCCCGCGATCTCCGAATGGCCGGCCACGTAGGCAAAGACCATGTAGATGGCTGCCGCCACGGCCATGGACCCCGTGGCCAGACCGTCCAGGCCGTCCGTGAGGTTCACGGCATTTGAAGACCCCACGATGACCAGGGTGCCGAAGAGGATGTAGCCCCAGCCCAGGTCCGGCGCGGCGGACTTCACAAAGGGGATGGTGAGGCGGGTGTCGAAACCGGGATACAGGTACAGGACCGTGCAGGCCCCGCCCGCCACCACCACCTGCCAGAAAAACTTGGCCCGGGCCGATAACCCCTTGTTCCGTTTCCGCACCTGCATGAGCCAGTCGTCCACAAAACCGATGCCCCAGAACCCCGCCGTGACGAAAATCATGATCCAGACATAGAAATTGGTGAGGTCCTCCCACAAAAGGGCCGCCAAAAGCACGGAGCCGATGATGAGGATGCCCCCCATGGTGGGGGTGCCGGCCTTGCCCTGATGCGCGGGCCCCACCTTCCGGATGTACTGGCCCACCTGCAGCTCCCGGATGCGCCGGATGAACCAGGGCCCCAGAATCAGGCACACCGCCAGGGCCGTGATGGACGAATAGATGGTCCTGAAAGTGATATATCTGAACACGTTGAACGCCGAGAACGACGTGTGCAGAGGATAGAGCAGATGGTAGAGCATAGGGGTTCCGCCGTTTCCTAACGCCGGGCAGCCCGGACCGCCTGGGGTCTGGGTTTGGAGTTTGCGTGCTTCTTTTCGGTGCCGCGCCCCCCTTCCCCGTTAGCCCGGGGAAAGGCGAAATACGCGGGAAACGCGCCATGGGAAGAGAGACCCAAGGGGGGAACCAAAAGGATGCCCCGCCTTTCCTGCATTTGGATCTTTTTCGTGGCCATGCCGCCTCCCGGGGACAAAAGGGTTTTTGTTCAGGGCTTGAAGAACCGGGCCAGCCGGTCCGCCACCTCATCCATTCCCGCCACGCGGGAACCCTTCACCAGGATCCGGTCCCCGGGGACGAGCTCGGTCTGGAGCCGGGCCATCAGGGTCCGCTTGTCCTCCTTCGCGATGCTCCCGGGGTCCATGCCCGCCTCCCGGGCTCCCCGGGCCACCTCTTCGGCATGGGGCCCGGTGACGTACAGGGCGTCCATCTGGTAGGCGGCCGCGAGCCTGCCCACCTCCCGGTGCCAACTCGCCGCGTCCACGCCCAACTCCGCCATTTCGCCGATGACCAGGACGCACCGGCCTTCCGTGACCAGGCCGCAAAGCGTTTCCATGGCGGCGGCCATGCTGGCCGGATTGGCGTTGTAGGCATCGTCCACCAGGAGCATGTTGTCCCTGAGCGCCTTGACGCAGAGCCGCCCGGCCACGGGCTGGCAGAGGGAAAGGCCCCGGGCGATGGCGCCCGGCTCCACCCCGGCCACGTAGCCGACGGCCGCGGCGCAAGCCGCATTCGCGGCCATGCACCGGCCATGCATACCGAGCTTCACCCGGGCCTCGGCCTGGGGGAACCGCAGGGAAAAGGCCATCCCGTCCGGCTCGTGGGTCAGGGAGTGGAACCGCACTTCAGCCGCCGGGTCGGTCCCGAACAGAACCACCCGGCCGGGGTGCCGGTCCGCCATGCGCCGGACCCGGGGGTCATCGGCATTCAGGACCGCAACAGCCTCGGGCGCGGCATCGAGGATCTCCGCCTTGGCTGCGGCCACCCCTTCCACCGAACCCAGTCCCTCCAAATGACCCGGGCCCACATTGGTGATGCAACAGACATCCGGGGCGGCCATTTTCGCCAGGGCTGCGATCTCCCCGGGATGGTTCATGCCCATTTCCACCACGGCGTATTCCACGGTTTCGTCCAGGACCAGCAGAGTCAGGGGCACGCCGATATGGTTGTTCTGGTTCCCCGCGTTCCTGGAGGTACGGAAGCGCTGGGACAACACGGCGGCCATCATCTCCTTGGTCGTAGTCTTCCCATTGCTGCCAGTCAGGCCCACAACCCGCACCGGCAGGCGCTTCCGGTGGAAGGCGGCCAGGGCCCCCAGGGCCTCGATGGTTCCGGGCACGACCACCAGGACGCTTTCCGGCAGCAGGGAGAGTCCCCCGACCCGGTTCCCGGCGGCCACCACCCCGGACGCCCCGGCGGTCACGGCAGCGGCAATGAAATCATGGCCGTCAAAGCGGTCCCCGGGAATGGCCACGAAGAGGTCCCCGGGTTCCACCCGCCGGGAGTCGATGACCACCCGGGCGAATCCGGCATCCAAAGGCCCGGCGGCCAGGTTTCCGCCGGTGGCGTCCAGGATCTGGGGAACGGTAAAAAAGGGCGCTTTCAAGGTCCCTCCCCCCTCTCCCGGGCCGCGTCTTGCCCGCCTGCCCCAGGCCTCCAGGACCCGGCGGGCGGAAACCCGGTCATCGAAAAACCTGCGCTCGGTCCCCACGATTTGGCAACGTTCATGCCCCTTGCCAGCCACCAGGATCACGTCGGATTCGTCCGCCGAGTCCACGGCCAGGGCGATGGCCTTCTCCCGGTCCGGTTCCACCACGTAGCCCTGGGCCCCGGATGCGGCCAGGTCCCCAGCGGCAATCCTTTTGGCCCCGGCTGAAACCAGGCCCGCCTCCACCTGGCGGATGATCTCCAGGGGATTTTCCGTCCGGGGGTTGTCACTGGTGAGGACCGCGAGATCGCTCCCTTTTCCCACAGCCTCGCCCATGAGGGGGCGTTTCTGGGAATCCCGGTCCCCCCCCGCGCCGAAAACGGTGATGAGGCGTCCATGGGTAAGGGGCCGCAGGGCTTCCAGGACCTTTTCCAGGGCATCCTGAGTATGGGCGAAATCCACCAGGACCAGGGGCTGGCCAGCTCCGGAAACCCTCTCCAGCCGGCCCGGCACCCGCGCCACGGAGGAGAGCCCCCGGGCGATGACCTTGGGGTCCAGGCCCAGGGCGACTCCCACCCCGGCCGCGCAGAGCAGGTTGTAGAAATTGTGGCGGCCCAGAAGCGGCGACTCCAGGGCCATCTCCCCGGCCGGGGTCACCACCCGGCCCCGGATGCGCCGGGAGTCGGCCACCAGGTCCAGGCCCAGGATCTCCCGGCCCGGGGCCATACCCACGGCCATGACCGGCACGAAGATCTCCTGGCACAGGCGCATGCCATGGGGGTCGTCGGCATTGATGACCGCCCAGGTCCGTTTGTGGGCCGAGGATTCTTCCAGAAACTCGGAAAAGAGGAGTTTCTTGGCCTGGTAATAGGCTTCCATTTCGCCGTGATAGTCGAAATGATCCTCTGACAAATTGGAAAATACACATAGGTCAAATGCCACGTGGCGCACCCGGCCCTGGTGCAGGGCATGGGAGGAGACCTCCATGACCGCGTGGGTCACCCCGGCCTTCACCATGTCCGAGAGAATCCGGGCCAGGTCCGCGGACTCGGGGGTGGTGACCTGACTCTCGATGCGGCGGTCCCCGTACCGGCTCTCGATGGTGCCCATCACTCCGGGGGTGAAACCCGCCTCAGCCAGCATGCCTTCTATAAGGTAGGCGATGGACGTCTTTGCGTTTGTGCCCGTGATGCCTATGACCGTCAGCTCCCGGCTCGGGTGCCCGTAAAGGGCATGGGCCATGGAGGCCATGGCCTCCCGGGGGTCGCCCACCACCACCTGGGCCACGCCCTCGGGCACGGCAACCTCCCGCCCCACCACCAGGACCCGGGCCCCCTGTTCCAGGGCCTGGGGAATGTAGTCGTGGCCGTCAGCCCGGGTTCCGGGCACGGCCACAAAAACTCCTCCGGCAACCACGTCCTGGGCCCGGTAGTGGATTGACGCCACTTCCGGGTCTCCGGTGGAAAGCACCCGGGCCATGGGCTGGGTCTTTCGCACGGCATGGACGAGGTCGGAGAGCCTGGTCATGTCTTCCTGTCCCCCCCTGTGGCGGCCGTAAGGTTGGAGGTTCCGGATTCGGGCAGCACGTTCATGTACTGGAGCGTGCGCTCCGCGATCTTCTTGAAGGCCGGACCTGCCACCACGCCACCATAGTGCTGGCCCCGGGGCTCATCCACCAGGACCACCACCACGATCTTGGGGTCGTCGGCCGGGGCAAATCCAATGAAGGCCGCGGTGTACTTGCCCCGGGCGTAGCCCCCGGTGGGGGACGCTTTTTGTGCCGTGCCCGTCTTGCCGCAGACCGTGTACCCCTCCAGGGCGGCCAGGGTGCCCGTGCCCCCCTCCTCCACCACGTCGGCCATCATGAGCTTCAGACTGGCGGCCGTGGACTGGGAAATGACCCGGTTGAGAGGCGTGGGGGAGAAGCTCTCCACCAGGCGTCCGTCGGCGTCGGTGATGGCCTGGACGAGGTAGGGCTTCATGAGGGTTCCGCCATTGGCGATGGCCGAAAGGGCGCTGGCCAGCTGAAGGGCGGAAACCGCAACCCCCTGGCCGAATGCGATGGTCCCGGCCTCGATGGGCCTCCAGGTGACGTAGTTGGACAGGATGCCCCGGCTCTCGCCCGGGCACTCGATGCCCAGCTTCCGGCCGAAACCAAAGGCGGTGAGGGTTTCGTGCAGCGCCTTTTTGCCCACCACTTCCCCCACCTTGATGGCTCCGATGTTGGAGGAGTACTTCACGATCTCCGCCAGGGTGAGCACGCCGTGGGGATGCTCGTCCTTGACCGTCTCCACCCCCACCCGGTAGGCGCCGTTCTCGCAGTTGAACCGGGATTCGGGGGTCAGGAGCCCCGTTTCCAGGGCCGCCGCAGCCAGAAAGACCTTGAGGGTGCTCCCGGGCTCCACAGGGTCGGTCACCACCCGGTTGCGCCAGTACTCCCGGGGATACTTGCCGTAGGCGTTGAAGTTAACGGACGGATACTGGGCCATGGCCAGTACGGACCCAGAGGAAGGGCACATGACCACAGCCATGCCGCCCTTGGCCTTATACTTCTCGGCCGCCTCGGCCAGGGCCGACTCGGCGATGTACTGAATCGTCAGGTCCAGGGTGAGAACCAGGTTCCGGCCCACGGGGGTTCCCAGCTCTCCGGCGGAGGTGAGGCTCTCGCCCCAGGCGTTCCGGAGGATGGTGTACTGGCTCTTTTCCCCGGCCAGGATGTCGTTGAACCGGTGCTCCAGGCCCTCGATGCCCCGGCCGTCCACGCCGCACAACCCGATAACCTGGGCGGCAAGTTCCCGCTGGGGATAGAATCGGCGGTTCTCGGGAACGAATGCCACACCAGGGAGTCCCAGCTCCCGGACCCGCTTCACCTCCCCAGGCTTGGCCAGACGCTTGATCCATACGAAGTTGTCGCCGGACATGAGGGTTTCCAGGACATCGGTCTCCTCCAGGTCCAGGGACCGGGCCAGGCGGATGGACGCCGAGGCCACGTTCTCCACCTTTTCCGGCCGAGCGGCGATGCTGGTGACGTCCAGGGTGATGGCCAGTTCCCGGTACCGGGCGTCGTAGATGACTCCCCGCCGGGCCATGGCCGTCCGGATGCGGGTGTACTCGTTCCGGGCCCTGGCGGAAAGCTCCTCGGCCCGGACCACATGGAGGTGGAGCGCCCGGACAAAGACCAGGCCAAAGGCCAGGAGAAAACAGAACCCCACCACCAGGATGCGGGTCGAAGCCCGCCTCCGGCGGTCAACGCACCCCAGGCCCAGGGACGCCTTGGAGGCCTTCCGGTGGAAGACCTCCTGGCGCATCCCGAAGCCCCGGGTGGCCCGGGGCCGCTTGGCGGTGCGTTTCGGTTTGCCGGTTTCCGGATTATTCATGGATCACCACCACCTGGCCCGGCACGGGCATGGCCAGACCCAATTGGTTGCTGGCGATCTTCATGATTCTTTCCGGGCTCTCCAGGTGGGCCAGCTCCACCCGCAGCCTCTCTTGCATCCTCAAAAGCTCTGCCTGGCTGTCCCAGGCGGCGGCGATTTCCTTCTCCACGTTCCGGCACCGGACGTGGCACCAAGTCCAGAGGAAACCCTCCCCCAGGATGGCGGCCACCATGATCGTCCAGGCCACGGCCATGAAGACGCTCTTCCGGGCCCCGGCCTTTTCCGGCGCCGCCTTTTCAGGCGCGGTTGTCTTCTTCGCCGCCATGGGGGCCCCTTTCCAGCGCCCGTAGCCGGGCGCTGCGCGACATGGGATTGCTCCTGGTTTCCTCGTCCGTGGCCCGGACCACCTTCCTGGTGAGGAGCTTTGCCCCTTCCCGGACGGCCAACTCCCGGAAACGCCTTTTTACCAGGCGGTCTTCCAGGCTGTGGAACGATATGACGACCGCCCGCCCCCCCGGGGCCAGGCAGTCGTAAAAGCCTCCCAAAAAAAGCTCCAAATGACTGATTTCATTGTTGACTTTTATCCGTAATGCCTGCAGACTTCGTGTGGCAGGGTGGATCTTTCCCCGCTTTCCGGGCATGGCCGCCGCTATGATGGAAGCCAGCTCCCGGGTGGTACGGATGGGTCCGCGCCGCCGGGCCGCCACGATGCGCCGGGCGATGCGCCGGGAGTGACGCTCCTCCCCCAGGGTGAACAGGATGTCCGCCAGTTCGACCTCGGTGGCCCGTTGCACGATGTCCCCGGCGGTGGGGGTCTCTTCTTCGGGGTCCAAGCGCATGTCAAGCGGTTCCTCGGCCTCAAAGGAAAATCCCCGGCCGCTTCTCAGAAGCTGATCCGAGGAGAGGCCAAGATCCAGGAGAATGCCGTCCAGGAAGCCGATTTCCAGGCTGTCCAGGATGGCGCGCAGGTTGCTGTAGTTGTTGTGGACCAGATGGACGTTGCTGCCGTGGGATGCGAAGACGCTCCTGCCGTGCTCCACGGCCAGGGGATCACGGTCTATGCCAATCAACTGCCCGCCAGGGAGAATTCTCTCCAGAATGGCGGCTGAATGCCCCCCCGCCCCCAGGGTTCCGTCGGCCACCACTGCACCGGGGCGGAGAGAAAGAAAATCGCAGGCCTCTTGCAGGAGTACCGGGACGTGGCGCGCCCCGGCCATCAGGTGCCCAGCTCCTCGATCTCATCTCCGAGGTCGCCGGCGTCCTCTTCCTCGCGAAAGGACAGGTATTCCTGCTCGTATTGGCTCTTGGACCAGATTTCAAAGTGGGTGGTGACCCCGGCCATGGCCACGGGGCTCTTGGGCTCGATGCCCGCGTACTCCCGCAGGGCGGCTGAAATCAGGATGCGGCCCTGGCGGTCGATTTCGCAGGTCTGGGCCGCGCCGATGTAGAACCGGCGGAAGCGCCGGGCCCGGGCGTTGGACCGTGGCTTCTCCATCATCCGGGCCACGATCTGCTTCCATTTCTGGACGGGGTAGGCCACCAGGCAGCCGTCGAGCCGGGAAACAACGATTTTGTTGTAACCCGTGGCCGCGATCACCTCCCGAAACCGGTTGGGCAGGATGATCCTGGCCTTGTCGTCGGTCTGGTGGAAGCTGGTCTCTTCAAATTGGAGATCACTGTCCATCCACCCGCCTCCACTATCATCCAGTTAGGAACCACTTTTTACCTAAACGATAGTACCCGTGCGTGTCAAGGGGAAAAGAGGGGGAGCTACAAGTTTTTTTTGCGTGATTTTGGGTGGTTATCCGGCCAGCAGAATCAAGGGCCCCCGCTGGAAAGCCCCGTTCTTCGGGCTTTTCGGCCTTGGGGGCTTTTTTTGTCCCGATGGGCCCCTCTGGGAAAAAATTCATCAAAAGCAAATGATTCCAGAAGGTTAGGACGAAATGATGCCGGGATGCCGGGTGGCGTTTTGTGGGGCGAGGGGTTTGGGGGGTGGAAAGTGGGGGCCGGAGGGTGGCCGGAGCTATCCTAAGGGAGATTTTTGCAAAACAGCCCGGGCCGGGGGGGCATGTGATGCCCTTTCACGAAATAGGCGGGTCATGCACAAGAGGGGGCTTGGACGAGCAAGGCCCGAAGAGGGTCCCCCCCTTGGAAAAAGGGGGGTTCGGCTTGGGGCGTTTTTCAAAGAGGGGGGGGGACCCTCTTCGGGCCGCTTCCCAATACGGCCTTGCCTCGGGGACAGGTACGCTTTAGCCGGATGAACCCCTCATTCTGGCAACCGCTCCAAAACCGCTCTATACTTCCCGGGTTTCCAGAGCCGCATCTCCCAGGCGGTGGTTGGCCTCGGCCAGTTGGGAGGCTCCGGTGATGACCGCCACGGGAGCCAGGAGCCCGGAGGCGGAGAGCCAGGCTTCCGCCACCTGGCGGATACGTTTCCGGTCCGTGGCAAGAACCCCTTCCTTGAATTCCCGCCGGGCATTATCGGAAAGACCCAGGATCTTGCGCACAAAGGCCTTCCTGGCCCGAATACCCGGGGAATTGGGGTGGTCGATGTCCCCGGCCACCTGGAGAATGGCTTCGGAAACGTCCTGGTCCGTGTAGTCCCCCTCCCGGGCCCATTGGCAGGCCCGGGTGAACACGTCCAGGGTCCGGGCCAGGTGGGGGTCCCGGTAGGAGGCCAGGGCGAACAGGCCGTCCTCGGGGTTGTACACGGCGAATCCGCCGTAGGCCCCGCCCTTTTCCCGGATCTCCCGGTGGAGAAAGCCCGAACGCAGGAGCTTGGCCAGGACGGCCAGGACCGGGGCGTCGGGATGGCCCATGGGCGCGGCGCCCAGGGCCTGGGCCACGAAACTGACACTGGTGGCCGTGGTCCAGGCCTCCCGAAAGGACGAACCATCCGGAGAGGGCGTGGACCCGGGGGAGACGGCCCCGGGCGGGAGACTGGCCAACAGGTCCTCCCACAGGCCGGACGCCTGTTTCAGGGCATCCTCTCCCCCCACCAGGCAGGCGGAAAGGCCTCCCCGGGTGAACAGGAACCGGGCGATTTCCGAAAGTTTCCCTCCCAGTTCGGCCATGGCCTGATCCGAGGGCTCCCGGGCGAGTTCCCTGGCCGCCTGGATCTGATGCACGCCGTGCCAGGTCTCAGAAAGTCCCCGGGCCTTGGAAAAGCCCCGGGCCGCCAGGGAGATGGCGTAGCGGTGCCCGTTCTGCACCAGGCTCGCCGAGAGCCCGGCCGAGTATTCCTTGATCAGGGTCCGCAGGCGGGCGGTGTCGGAAAAGGAAAAATCCGTGAGCAATTCCCCCATGAGGTCCGCCATCCGGTCCGCCTTGGCCTCCAGGCACCTGCCGTCCAGGGAGAATATCCCCACGGGTTCCCCGGCCGGGACGCAGCGGGTCCGGGAGTCGGCCGCCGCGTGAATGCCCCCGGTGTGGGCCGCCGCCTCCCGGGTGAAGGACACGTAGTCCCGCCGGGCGGACCCCGCCCGGGTGAGGGCGTGGCAGAAAAAGGGAGCCAGAGGCAAAAGGTCGTGGGGCAGTCCGGACAGGTCGCCCGTGATCCGGACGTAGAGGATGCCGTTGGCGGCCGCCGTGTAGGCCGTGGCCCCCGCCCCGGCCAGGCCCGGGCTGTCCGGGACCTCCACCACCCCCGGGGGCACGTCGGCCACGGTGAGGGTGGGCAGGACCGAAACATCCTCGGCCGTTTCCTGGAGTTCGGCCAGGCGGGCATCGTCCTCCTGGATCTTCTCCAGGCCGTTGGGCGGCAACTCCTTCTCCCTCTGCCTCAGCCGTATTCTTTCCTCCTCCTCCAGGCGGCCGGGCATCTCCGGGTCCGGCGCCATGGTGAGGAGCAGGCGGTGGGTGTTTTCCAGGAAGCGCTCCCGGATGAGCCGCTCGAACAGGCCGTCGGCCGCCTCCTCCCGGACCCGGGCTAGGTCCTTTTCAAAGAGGAGGACCTGCAGGGGGTCCCCGCCGTGGAGCCAGGGGCCCATGAAGGCCAGAAGGAGCTTCAAACCGTAACCAAAGGGCTGGTTGGTGATCTCCCGCCGGACGAATTCGTACTGGGCCAGGGCCGTTTCCGTCAGCTCGGGCTCGATGCCTTTTTCCGCCAGGTCCGCCAGGCTGTCCAGAACCACCTGGGCCACCTTGTCGGAGTCTTCCTCCCGGACGTCCTTCAGGCCCGCCGAGAACAGGGCGTCGATCATGTCCGTGTCCAGGCCCGTGCCATCGGACAGGGCCGTGCCCAGGCCCGAGTCCAGGAGGGCCTTGCGCAGGGGGCTGGCCGAGTGGCCCAGGAGGATGCGCTCCAGGATGGACAGGGAGAGTACCTCAAAGCTGTCCTCAATGGGGCAGACCAGCCAGGACAGCGCCGCCTGGGACTTTTTTGCAAGGTCTTCCTCCCCGGCCACGGGATAGGAAATCCGGGCCCGCCGGGGCCGGTCCCACCGGGGCTGGTGGGCCACGCCGGTCCTGGGGTCGAACAGGCTGAAGCGGGAAAGCACCTGCTCCACCACCAGGGCGAGCGTCCGGTCCAGATCCAGGTCGCCCCAGGAAAAGAACCAGGCGTTGGACGGATGGCAGTGGCGGCGGTGGAAGTCCACCAGACCCTGGTGGGTGAGGCCGGGGATGTGCTCCGGGTCTCCGCCGGAATTGAACCCGTAGGTGGTGTCCGGGTACAGGTGGGCCATCATGCTCCGAACCATGATCTGGTCCGGGCTCGACATGGCGCCCTTCATCTCGTTGTACACGACTCCGGCAAAGGAAAGCCCCGGGTCTCCGCCGGGATTCTCCGTGAGGCGCACCCCCTCCTGCTTGAAGGAAAGCTCGGAAAGCTTGGGGAAGAAGGCCGCGTCCAGGTACACGGAAAGGAGGTTTTCGAAATCCTTTTCGTTCTGGGTGCAGAAGGGGTACATGGTCCAGTCCGAGGATGTGAACGCGTTCATGAAGGTGGCCAGGCTCCGGCGGAGCATGGAGAAGAACGGGTCCCGCACCGGATATCTGGCTGAACCGCAAAGGGCGGTGTGCTCCAGGATGTGGGCCACCCCCGTGGAGTCGGCGGGCACGGTCTTGAACGCCACGGCAAAGGCTTTCTCCCGGTCGGAGCAGGCCATGTGGATGTAGCGGGCCCCGCTTCCGGGATGGAAAAACTCCGTGAAGGAGGCGTCCAGGGAAGGCACGTCCGCAGTGCGCACCACAGTGAACCCGTGGTTCTTCCCGCACGAGGAGGAATCCTTGATATTCTGCATGGAAGATCTCTCGACTCCCGGCGGAGACGCCGGGGGGATGGGTTTGAGCGGGCCGGGAAACCCGGTCTTCGCGCACTTCGTCCTTGGACGGGACGGCCTGTCTTGGGGGGAGGGATGCCCCGGGGGACTGCGGGGTCCCGGGATCAGGTGGTGTAGACGCCCCGGGCCTTGCGGGAGATCCGCCCCAGCTTGTTGAGGCGGAAGATGATGTTGCGCAGTTTCTTGTCGTCAAAACCGGTCTGGTCCCGGATGGTGGTGAAACTGGCGCCCTCGGAGCCCTGGGAGCGGATGACTTCCTCCACCACGTCCGACGCGGTCATGGTCCTCCCCGCTTCCGGATCTCCCGGGCCGCCCCCCCGGAGGGAGCGAAGGCGCGTGGAGTCGGTCCACTTGACCTTGATGAGCTTTTCCATCTGGTCAATGCGGTCCATCAACCTCTCGATGTCCTTCCTCGTGGGGATGCGGTAGTACTGGAGGAAGAACTTGACCATACCGTCGAAGCTCATGCCTTTTCTGGATTTGGCCATCAGGGACTCCACCTGTTCGTTCAATTTTTCCTTCATTTCATCTCCTCCTTTTTCTTCATAAATGTTCAGGTAGGAAAAGTCAAGCAATAGACAAGAAATTCCCAGGGATGCGGCACTGGTCAGGCCTCCGGAGCCATCCTGCTTGTCTAGCCCGCTCCAAAGGACAGGCCGGGCCGGAAAAACTCATCTTGCCCGGGAAGTGATTTTCTGAAATGACGGGATGGGAGACAAAAAAATGGCTGATCCAGACAAGAATTTCCCCACCGCCCTGTCGGCGCCCACCCTTCTGGCCGCCCACGGGCTGCGCCCCAAAAAAAGCCTGGGCCAGAACTTTTTGGCCGACCCATCCACGGCCCGGATGCTGGCCCGGAGAATGAGCCTCAGCCCCGAGGACCAGGTGGTGGAGATCGGGGCTGGAACCGGAGCCCTCACCTTCCCCCTGGCCGAACGGGCGGGGAGGGTCTTCGCCGTGGAGACCGACCGGCGGCTGCTCCCCCTCCTGGAGGACCAGGCCCGGAACTGGGGACCGGGAAACGTCACCGTGATGCATGGCGATTTCCTGAAGATGAGCCTCGCGGATTTTCCCGGAGACTCCCCCCTGGTGGTGGCGGGCAACCTGCCCTACCACATCTCCTCCCAGGTCCTGGTGAAACTCGTCCGGGAGCGGGGCCGGGTGAAAAAGGCAGCCCTCATGTTCCAGAAGGAAATGGCCGCCAGGATCCTGGCCGGGCCCGGGGGGCGGGACTACGGACGCATCTCGGTGCTGGCAGCCTACGTCTGTTCGGTGCGGTCCCTGGCCACCCTGGGGCCGGGCCATTTCTTCCCCCCTCCCAAGGTGGACTCGGTGGTGCTCCTCTTCACCTTCGACCGCCCGGGCTTTTCTGAGCCCGGGGAAGAGGAGCGGTTTTTCAAAACCGTGGGGGCCGCCTTTTCCACCCGGAGAAAGACCCTGAGGAATGCCCTGGCCATGGGCGGCGCGGTCCCGGATGCGGCCGCCGCCGAACGGGCCCTGGCCGCTGCCGGAATCGACCCCGCACGCCGGGCCGAAACCCTGGATTTGGAGGAATTCAAGCGGCTGTCCCTTTGCCTCGGCGCTTGATGAGAAATAGGATCCGTGGATTGAGCGGATTCTCTTTTCCTGTTCAACCCTCCCACTTTCACCCGCCCTGGGCCCGGGTCGCCGTGGCCGTTGACATTTCCCATGGCATGGATTAGCGTTTCACCTCCTTACGGCACGGGCGTCCACCGCCAGAACGCCCGACGCCGGGAAACAAACCCGGGAGCCCAGCCATCCAGGTCCTTTCCACCAAAGAGGAAGTCCGCGAAAACACCCAGGCCGCGCGAAAGGCGGGGAAGACCGTCGTGTTCGTGCCCACCATGGGCTATCTCCACGAAGGCCACCTCAGCCTGGTGCGGGAAGGGAAACAGCACGGCGACCATGTGCTGGTCTCCATCTTCGTGAACCCCACCCAGTTCGCTCCGGGGGAGGACCTGGACAAGTACCCACGGGACGAGGAGCGGGACCTGCACCTCCTCTCCGCCGAGGGCGCGGACGCGGTGTTCCTGCCCCCGGCCGGCTCCATGTACAGCGAGGGCCACGAAACCCGGGTGATCCTGGAAAAACTTCCCCACCACCTTTGCGGCATTTCCCGCCCCACCCATTTCACCGGCGTGGCCACCGTGGTCGCCAAGCTGTTCAACCTGGTCATGCCCCAGGTGGCGGTTTTCGGGCAAAAGGATTTCCAGCAACTGGCCGTCATCCGGCGCATGGTGCAGGACCTGGATTTCCCCGTCCACATCGTGGGAGTGCCCACGGTGCGGGAGGAGGACGGCCTGGCCATGAGCAGCCGGAACAAATACCTCGACCCCGGACAGCGGGCTTTCGCCCCGGCCCTGCACCAGGCGCTCACCGCCGCCCGGGAGATGATCCGGGCGGGCGAAACCCATGCGGCCGGCATCCTGGAAAAGGTGATGGGCCCCATCCGGGAAAACCCGGAGGCCCGGGTGGATTACGCCATGATCTGCGATCCGGACAGCCTGGAGAACCTGACCGAAATCCAAGGCCCGGCCCTAATGGCCCTGGCGGTTTTCGTGGGGCCCACCCGGCTCATAGACAACCTGATATTGACGGACTGACGCCATCGTTTCCAGCAGGCCGGGCCCCGGGAAACCGGGCGCGGCGGCCTCCGGAAATCCACAGGAACCCATAAGGAAAAAGGGGGACGTTTTTCATGAGCGACCAGAGCTTCCTTTTCACATCCGAATCCGTCACCGAAGGCCATCCGGACAAGGTGGCGGACGCCATCTCCGACTCGGTGCTGGACGCCATCATCGGCCAGGACAAGAAGGCCCGGGTGGCCTGCGAAACCCTGGTCACCACCGGGCTCGCCTTCATCGCCGGCGAGATCACCACCGAGTGCTACGTGGACATTCCCGAGATCGTCCGGAACACCATCAAGGAGATCGGCTACCACTCCTCCCAGATGGGCTTCGACTGGCAGACCTGCGCGATCATCACCAGCATCGACCGCCAGAGCCCGGACATCGCCATGGGTGTGGACGCGGACCCGGAAAAGGCCAAGGAGCAAGGCGCGGGAGACCAGGGGCTCATGTTCGGATTCGCCTGCGACGAAACCCCGGAGCTCATGCCCGCCCCCATCATCTACGCCCACAAGCTGTGCAAGCGTCTGGCCACGGTCCGCAAGAACGGGGCCATCGACTTCCTGCGGCCGGACGGCAAGAGCCAGGTCACCATCGAGTACGTGAACGGCAGGCCCAATCGGGTGGACACGGTGGTGGTCTCCACCCAGCACAAGCCCGACGTCACCCAGGCCGAGATCCGGGAAGCCGTGGTGGAGGAGGTCATCAAGAAGGTCATCCCCAAGGA
>JAHJUF010000228.1 GCA_018829095.1 Pseudomonadota bacterium
CTTCGCGGGCACAGCCATGGGATTTTGCAGCCCATCGCAATAGAATTTTTTTTGGAAACAGCCCATGGCAGGCTGCCCAAAAACGCGATCTGCGGCGTTGCGCTTCATCCCTCGTCGCTGCGGCGCACATAAGTGCCTCTCATTACTATGGATTAACACGCCTTGCAGCTCATCTTTGTTGAGCGGCCTGCTCAATGCGTGTTTTTCAACAGGCTGATAGGGGAAACATCCAATTTTCAGCCATGGCTTGACCCGGGAAACGGGGTGTTCTACTCTAAGCTCGATTTTTCGAGGAACGGCCCCTTGAGGCAAGGAGCAGGAAATGGCCAAGAAGCTCACCGAAGGCATCATCGCCCCGGATTTTGAATTCATGACCCCCTGGGAGGGGCCCCTTTCTTTTTATCCCCTTTTGGACGAGGGGGCCGTGGCCCTGTATTTCCTGCGGTACCTGGGTTGTCCGGTATGCCGCATGGAGATGGACGCCATCAAGGCAGACGCGGCCCGGTTCGAGGGAAAGGGCGTGCGGGTGGTGGTGATGCTCCAGAGCGCCCGCCAGACCCTGGCCGAAAACCTCCGGGAGAACGACTATCCCTTTCTCATCGCCTGCGACCCTGAGGCGGATATCTACACCCAATACAGGGTGTCGCCGGGCTCCTTTCTCCAGTACGTGGCGCCTCCGGCGGCCTTGAAGGCCATGAAGGCTCTGCGGGAGGGATACACCCACGGCAGGAAGGAAGGCCTGGAACTTCAACTTCCCGCCGTGTTCCTGGTGGGCCGGGACCGGCAGATCCGCTATCTCCATTATGGCAGGCACGTGGCCGACGTGGTGGAAACCGGGGAGGTTCTGAAGCAGGCGGGATAGCGCCCTGTCGAAGGAAAATTGCATTCCCGGCGGGATGGAGGGCTTCGTCCTTCCCGGGTAGGCCCTTGGCCCGGTGGTGTTTCCGGGAGGGGGCGGTCCATGTGACCATGGACGGGAATAGGCCCCGGAAGATTCCGGGGCTTTTTCTTTGCCTGGAAAACGACAAAAACGGAGGACGAAATAAACAAAAATGTAATAATTTTGTCTTCAATATTACAAAAATGTATCTTGTTGGACATTCCAAAACCAAAATGGATGAAACAATCCCCTGGAGATTCCGCCCCGTTACACGCCTTGCCCCCCCAAGGCACGCTTCCTGCTTCTCTTCTGCTTCTTTGTGCTTCAACCAAAAACCGGGCCGGGTCCACGCACCGGCCGGAAAACCAAGGGGAGGATTTCCATGAACCGTGGCATCAAAACCGCTCTCTTCACCGCTGCTGCCTTTCTGTCTCCAGCCCTGGCCCTGGCCGCCGACCCCCAGGCCGTGGACACGGGAACCACGGCCTGGATGCTCACCTCCACGGCCCTGGTCCTCCTCATGGTCCCGGGCCTGGCCATGTTTTACGGAGGCCTGGTGCGAACCAAGAACGTCCTGGGCACCATGATGCATTCCTTTGTGGCCATCTCCGTCATCGGGGTCCTGTGGGTCGTGTGCGGCTATTCCCTGGCCTTTGGCAAAAGCGTCCTGGGCGGCTTTGTGGGCTTCTCCCCGGAATACCTCTTCTTGAATGGCATAGATGACAGCATCGTGAACGGGGTCCCCGAATACGTCCTGGCCATGTTCCAGGGCAAGTTCGCCATCATCACCCCGGCGCTCATCGCCGGAGCCCTGGCCGAGCGGGTCACCTTCCGGGGCTACACCCTGTTCATCGTCCTGTGGTTCCTCCTGGTCTACTGCCCCCTGGCCCACTGGGTCTGGGCGTCCGACGGCTGGCTTTTCAACCTGGGGGCCGCCGGGGTGGTGGATCTGGCCGGGGGGCTGGTCATCCACGTGTCCGCCGGGTTCTCGGCCCTGGTGGCGGCCCTGTTTTTGGGCAAGCGCCTGGGGTTTCCCAGGACCGCCATGCAGCCCAACAACCTGGTCATGACCATGATGGGGGCCGGTCTCCTGTGGGTGGGCTGGTTCGGGTTCAACGCTGGGTCCACGGTCCACAGCGGCCTGGACACGGCCCGGGCCCTCACCATGACCCAGGTGTCCGCCGCCTCGGGTGCCCTGGCCTGGCTGATCATCGAGGCCGTGCACTTCCGGAAGGCCACCAGCCTGGGGTTTGTCTCCGGCATCCTGGCGGGCCTGGTGGCCATCACCCCGGCGGCCGGGGTGGTCCAGCCCTGGGGGGCCATGATCCTGGGGGCCCTGTCCTCCCTCATCTGCTACCAGGCCCTGCGCCTGAAGAACCGCCTGGGCTATGATGACTCCCTGGACTGCTTCGGCATCCACGGGGTGGGGTCGGGCATGGGGGTGCTGCTTTTGGCCTTTTTCATCCGTCCATCCTGGATGGCCGACGCTGCGGCCGCTGCGGGCGGTTCCTGGTCGGCCTTTTCCCAGTTCGGCATCCAGGCCGTGGGGTTCGGGGCCACCGTGGTTCTGTCCGTGGCCGCCACCCTGGTCATCTGCGTGGTGGTGGAAAAGACCGTGGGGTTCCGCCTGGACCCGGAAAAGGAAAAGGTGGGCATGGACTACTCCCTTCACGGCGAACACGGCTACGGCCTGGTGAACCCCGAGTCGTGACCTGATGTTGGAGTCCGGAGAACCCAGGCCGGGAGATAGGAGCCTTCCAATCCGGGTTCTCCGGACCCCGGAGCCTTGCCTTGATCCCTGTTGACCGTGGGGCTGGGAAGGTCCATAATCGGTCCGCGATTTCCAAGGAAAGGCGGCCTTCATGAAGAAGATCGAAGCGGTCATCAAACCGTTCAAGGTGGATGAGGTTAAAGATGCCCTGGCGGAACTGGGCCTGCCGGGCATGACCATCTGGGAGGTCCGGGGCTACGGGCGTCAGAAGGGGCACAAGGAAGTCTACCGGGGAGCCGAGTACGTGGTGGACTTCGTGCCCAAGCTGCGCATGGAGATGGTGGTTCCCGACGACCGGGTCTCCGAGGTGGTGGAGGCCATCCGCAAGGCTGCCAACACCGGGGCCATCGGGGACGGCAAGATCTTCGTCCTTCCGGTGGAGCAGGCCGTCCGGGTCCGCACCGGGGAAACCGGAGAGGACGCCCTTTAGGGAAGAGGGGGCTTCCATGCGTTAAAGCACCAGGTAGCAAGCCCCCGTTCTCCTTTATCCCTTCCCCCCTAGGGACCCCATGGAAGACTACGGAATCCGTCTTTCCCTCCAGGACGGCGTGGCGGTGGTGACCCTGGACCGCCCGGCCCGGCGCAACGCCTTTGACCAGAAGATGTGGTCCGATCTCGTGGAGGTGGGCAAAAGGCTCGCCGCCCGGCTCCCCCGGGCCGTGGTGGTCACCGGGGCCGGAGACCGGGCTTTTTGCGCGGGCATGGACGTGAACCCGGACAACCCCCAGGTGGCCGGGATCCTGAACGCGGTGCGGGATCACGACCCCGGGCCGGTGCGCGGGCTCCTGGACCAACTGGCCGGCGCGGTGCGGGCCCTGGTGGATCTCCCGGTGCCGGTCATCGCGGCCTTGAACGGCCCGGCCTACGGAGGAGGCGCGGAACTGGCCGTGTCCTGCGATTTTCGGGTCCTGGACCCCGGGGCCTTGATCCGGTTTTCCGAGGTCCGTCTGGGGCTCATGCCCGACTGGGGCGGGGGCGTGGCCCTCACCCGCCTGGCGGGCCCGTCCGTGGCCGCGGACCTCATTCTCACGGCCCGGTCCGTGGATGCTCACGAAGCCTTGGCCCTGGGCCTGGCCAACCGGGTTTCCGAGCCGGGAAAGGCCCTGGAGGAGGCCCTGAACCTGGCCCGGGCCATAGCCGCCAACGGTCCCCGGGCCGTGCGCCACGCCCTTTCCGTGATCCGCAAAACCCCGGACCTGACCCTGGAAGAGGCCCTGGACCTGGAGGCCCGGGAGGCTGCGGAACTCATCGCCTCCGGGGAATGCGTCCACGGAATCGGCGCATTTTTCGAGAAGAAGGAGCCCGAATTCCCGGACCCGGAATAGGGCGGGCGCCTTTTCCTCCCGCGCGCCCTTTCCCATGCCCGGCTTTTGCAGTATCCTGATCCTTGCTCGGCCCGAGCCTCGCGGCAACGGGCGTCTTGTTTCCCATCCCCCTGGAATTTGCCCTGGTATGCGCTCATCCCCCTGGTCCCTGTCCCCCAAAGGCCTATCCGCCTGGCTGATCCTGGCGGCTCTGGCTCTTACGGCCCACCTTCCGGCCGTATCCAACGGGTTCGTCTGGGACGACGATTTCTACGTACACGAAAATCCGGCGGTCACCAAGCCCGGCAGCCTGCTCTTCATCTGGTCCACCCCCGGCACCACGCCCCAGTACTATCCGATGGTTTTCACCATGTTCCGCCTGGAATACCGCCTGTGGGGCGCCAACCCCATGGGCTATCATGTGGTGAACCTTTTTCTCCACGCCCTGGCTGCCGTCCTGGCCTGGCGGGTGCTGCTCTTCCTGGGCGTGCCCGGAGCCTTTGCCGCTGCGGCCCTTTTTGCCGTGCATCCCCTCCATGTGGAGTCCGTGGCCTGGATCACCGAGCGCAAGAACGTGCTTTCCGGGGTTTTTTACCTGGGGGCGACCCTGTGTTTTCTGATCCGGTGGGGGGTGGGGCCGGGCAGGGAGCAGAGAGGCCGGGGCTGGTACGTCCTGGGACTCCTCCTCTTCCTGGGGGCCCTGTTGTCCAAGACCGTCACCGCCACCTTGCCCGTGGGCCTGGCGGTGCTCATCTGGTACGTCCGGGGCCGGGTGACCCGGCAAGAGATCCTGGGTCTGGTTCCCCTGGTGGCCATGGGGCTCGCCCTGGGACGGGTGACCGTTTGGATGGAGCGCTTCTACGTGGGGGCGTCGGGCCCGGCCTGGGACCTGTCCGCCCTGGAACGGCTGCTCCTGGCGGGGCGGGTCCTGGCCTTCTATGTCGGGAAACTGGCCTGGCCCCACCCTCTGGTGTTCATTTACCCCCGGTTCTCCCTGGACGCCGGGGAGGCGGGCCAGTACCTGTACCTGGCCCTGGCGGCAGTGGTCCTTTATGTGTTCCTGACCTTCCGGCACCGATGGGGCCGGGGTCCGGCAGCTGCCCTCCTCTGGTACGCGGCGGCCCTGTTCCCGGCCCTGGGTTTTTTCAACGTCTACCCCTTTATCTACTCCTACGTTGCCGACCATTTCGCCTACCTGGCCAGCCTGGGTCCCCTGGCCCTGGCCGCCGGGGCGGGGGCGGCCTTGTTTTCGCGTCAGGGCCACCGGGAGAGGCGGATGGCAACCGTGGTTTTGGCCGTGGTCCTGACGGTGCTGGGGAGCCTGGCCTGGGCCCGGGCCGGGGATTTTAAGGATTACGAAACCTTGTGGCGCCGGACACTGAAAAAGAATCCAGCGGCCTGGATCGCCCACGGCAACCTGGGCCGGCTCATGGAAGAGCGGGGCAGGCTGGAGGAAGCCATGGAGCACCGGCGCAAGGTGGTGGAGCTCGCTCCGGACCTGGCCAAGGGTCACTACAACCTGGGGGCGGCCCTCACCCTGCGCGGCGAATTGGACGAAGCGTTGGGTGAGTTTTCCCTGGCAGTAGCCCTGGATGATAGCGAGTCGTCCCTGAACGCCCTGGGCATGGTGCTTTACAGGATGGGCCGGGAGGAGGAGGCGGTGCGGGTTTTCGCCAGGATCCTGACAAGGAACCCCGATCTGCCCGAAGCTCAATACGGCATGGGCATGACCCTGTCCGCCATGGACCGGAACGAAGAGGCCATGGAACATTTTTCCCGGGCCCTTGCCTTGTGGGAATCGAGACCGGGGTTCCACGATGCCTACGAGGCCGAGGCGCACCGGGGCTTGGGGCGCGCCCTTCTGGCCCTGGGCCGGCACCTGGAGGCCATGGCCCAGTTCGAGGCCGCACTGGGCCTTCTGCCCGGCGACCCTTTGGTGCTGTACGATATGGGGGTGGCCCGGGGGATGCGGGGGGACCTCCCCGGGGCTGCGGAGACGTTCGCCCGGGTGCTGGAGGCGGTTCCCGGGCATCCGGCGGCCCTTCACGACCTGGGGGTGGTGCTCATGAAGCAGGGGGAATACGCCAGGGCTGCCGAGGTTCTGTCCCGGGCCGCCCTGGTTTCCCCGTCCCCATCCTCGGCCC
>JAHJUF010000229.1 GCA_018829095.1 Pseudomonadota bacterium
AAGCTTTACGTGTCCGTGTACCAGGACGATGACGAGGCCTACGGCATCTGGAACGAAAAAATGGGCGTTCCCGCGTCCCGGATCGTCCGCCTGGGGGAAAAGGACAACTTCTGGTCCATGGGCGACACGGGACCCTGCGGGCCCTGCTCCGAGATCCTCATCGACCGGGGCGAGGGCTCCGGCTGCGATGGGCCGGACTGCAGGCCCGGCTGCGACTGCGACCGGTACCTCGAAATCTGGAACCTGGTGTTCATGCAGTACAACCGGGACGAGTCCGGGAAGATGACGCCGCTGCCCAGGCCCAGCATCGACACGGGCATGGGCCTGGAGCGCATCCTGGCCGTGCTGGAAAACGTACCCAACAACTACGAGACCGCGCTGTTCACCCCCATTTTCCACACGGTGACGGAACTCTGCGGCGCCCGGCTGGGGGAGAGCCCCGAGCGGGATGTTTGCCTGAAGGTCATTGCGGACCATTCCCGGGCCGCGGCCTTCCTGGTGGGCGACGGCGTGCTGCCGTCCAACGAGGGCCGGGGCTACGTGCTGCGGCGCATCATGCGCCGGGCCATCCGCTACGGCCGGACCCTGGGCCTTTCCGGCCCCTTTCTCCACCAGACCGCCGCCACGGTGTGCAAGATCATGAAAGCCCCCTATCCGGAGCTTTCCGAAAACCTCGCCTTCATCGAAAACGTGGTGAAAAACGAGGAGGCCCGGTTCCTGGAGACCCTGGACAACGGCTTGAAGATGCTCACCGAGGCCCTGGAGGAAATGGCCGCCAAGGGCGAAGACAGCCTGTCCGGCGAGGTCATCTTCAAGCTCTACGACACCTACGGTTTCCCCGTGGACATCGTGGAGGACGTGACCCGGGACAAGGGCATCAAACTGGACCGGGAGGGCTTTCACCGGGCCATGGAGCGCCAGCGGGCCCAGTCCCGCACCACCCAGACCTTTGCCGGGGCCTCCGAAGCCGTGCGGTCCCTGTCGTCAGCGGGCGTGCGCACCACGTTCACGGGCTACGGAGCCACCCAGGACCGGTCCAGGATCCTTTTGGTCATCCATAACGGGCAAAAGGTGGACCGCGCCGTGGCCGGGGACGCGGTGGAGATCGTCACCCAGTCCACGCCCTTCTACGGCGAAGGAGGCGGCCAAGCCGGGGACGGGGGCGGGGTCCGCACGGAAACCGGCGCGGTGAAAGTGGAAAACACCCTCAAGGACCCCACGGGAATCTTTATCCACCAGGGCACGGTGGAGAGCGGCGAGATTGCTGACGGCCAGGAGGCCGAGCTATCCGTGGACGAGGCCCGGCGCGCCTCCACGGCCCGGAACCACACAGCCACGCACCTGCTCCACGCGGCCCTGCGCTCCGTGGTGGGGGAGCACGCCAAGCAGGCCGGCTCCCTGGTGAACCACGATCGCCTGCGTTTTGATTTCACCCACTTCTCCGCCCTCTCGCCCGAGGAACTCGCCGCCATCGAGGCCCTGGTGAACGAGAAGATCCAGGAAAATCTCCCGGTCCAGGTGACGGAGATGACCCAGGATGAGGCCCGGGAATCCGGGGCCACGGCGCTTTTCGAGGAAAAGTACGGCGACACGGTGCGGGTGGTGGACGTGCCCGGGTTTTCCCGGGAACTCTGCGGCGGCACCCACACCCGGGCCACGGGCGACGCCGGGCTCTTCCTCATCCTGTCCGAAGCCTCGGTGGCCTCGGGCGTGCGCCGCATGGAGGCCGTGACGGGCATGGCGGCCTACCGCCTGGCCGCGGAAAACCGGAAGACCCTGGAATCCCTGGCCCGCCGGGTCAAGGACCGGCCGGAAAACCTGGAAACCCGCCTGGATGCCCTCCTGGCCCGGATCAAACAGCAGGAAAAGGACATGGCGGCCCTAAAGGCCCAGATGGCCGCCGGCGGCACCCAGGCAGGCCCGGCGGACGAGGTGCGCATCATCAAGGGCGTCAAGGTCATCGCCAGGAAAATCCCCACGGACAACCCCGGCACCCTCCGGGACACGGCTGACAAGATGCGCGACAAGATAGGCAGCGGCGTGGTGGTCCTGGGCGCTGCGGCCGAAGGCAAGGTCTTTCTGGTGGCCATGGTCACCAAGGACCTGGTGGGCCGGTTCCACGCAGGCAACATCATCAAACACACCGCAAAAATCGTGGGCGGCGGCGGCGGCGGACGCCCGGACATGGCCCAGGCCGGCGGCTCGGACCCCTCCAGGCTCGACGAAGCCCTGGAACAGGTCTACGCCCTGGTGGAGGACAACGGCTAGCAGGCTGCCCAAAAACGCGATCTGCGGCGTTGCGCTTCACCGGGAAAGGGCTCAACGTACAAAAGTACGCCTCGCC
>JAHJUF010000230.1 GCA_018829095.1 Pseudomonadota bacterium
AAGCGGCCCAGGGCGTGAAGGTCCGCATGCTCCTGGACGCCCTGGGGTGCATGAAGGTGCGCAAGAGTTTCCTGGCGCCCATCACCGGGGCCGGGGGCCGGGTGGCCTTCTTCATGCCCATGATGCACCTGCCCTTCCGGGGCCGGGCCAACCTCCGGAACCACCGGAAGATGCTCATCGCCGACGGCGCGCGCGCCATGGTGGGAGGCATGAACCTGGCGGAGAACTACATGGGCACCCACGGGCCAGGCCAGCGGTGGCGCGACCTGGCCGTGTACCTGGAGGGCCCGTCCGTGGCCCACATCCACCAGGTGTTCGCATCGGACTGGCGGTTCACCCACGGCGAGGATATTCCCCCTGTGGAGCACAAGTTCCCGGAAGGCCCTAACAACCGCAAGGCCACCCTCCAGGTCATCGGCAGCGGCCCGGACGTGCCCGGCGATCCCCTGCGGGACGCCATCCTGTCCTTCCTGTTCAAGGCCAACAGCCGGGCCTGGATCGTGACCCCCTACTTCGTGCCTGACGAACTGGTGGCCACAGCCCTCTCCATTGCCGCCCGGCGGGGCGTGGACGTCCGCCTCATCCTTCCCCGCCGGTCCAACCACCCCCTGACGGACCTGGCCCGGGCGGGGTACCTGACCCCCCTCCAGGAGGACGGGGTCCGGGTGTTCCTCTACCAGCCGGGCATGCTCCACGCCAAGGCCATGATCCTGGACGATTTCGTGGCCATAACCGGGTCGGCCAACGTGGACATGCGGAGCCTGCTTTTGAACTACGAAGTGGGGCTTTGCATCTATTCCCGGCATGTCATCCGGGAACTGGAGGGATGGATGCGTTGGCTCCAGACCGACTGCCTGGAGAGGAAAATCCACCACAGCATGCCCTGGGAACTGCTCCAGGGGGCCGCACGCCTGTTTGCACCGCTGCTATAAAAGATGGCCTCGTAAAAAGTCGAAAAGCCACGCCCTTCGTCATTCCCGCAAAAGCAGGAACCCACGTCATTCCGGCGCAGGCCGGAACCCAGGTATAGCAACAAGTTATGGATCTCCGCTTTCGCGGGGATGACGAACATTTTGGGTTTTTGCGAACCCATCATAAAATGAGAAAGCTCGGAGAAAAGGCGGGACAGCGGGGAAAACAGGGTAAGAAAAAAACCGAAAAAATCCCTTCAGCGTATTCTTTCCAGGCGGCGGTTGGCGGATTCCCGGTCAAAAAGGTCCGGATCAAAGTCCTGGACGGCCCTGTCCTTCAGGGCTTCATGTTCCGGGTGGCAAGGGGAGCCCAGGGCCTCCAGAAAATCCCGGTATCCGTCGGGTCCGCCCACATCCTCGGGGGGGCAGGCCCTTTTCCCCTCCACGCACAGGGGGTAGCGGCCCTCGGGGTCCAGAACCAGTTCCTTTTCCAGACGCACCTCATGCTCCCAATTGTCCCCGAAATCGTAGAGGTACAAGAAGCGGTCACGGTCGGCCAGGGCCCGGGACAGACGCACGCCCTGCTCGCTCTGGATGGAGAAGTCCGCCGGCAGGGCCGGAGGCATGAGGTCTGTTTCCTCCATCATGGCCTGGGGCTGGTACAGGGTGGCGGCCACGCAGAAGTAGTGGAGGTGGAAGTCCTCCCACCCCATAGCCGCCTGGATCACCCGGTGGAGTTTCTCCAGGGATGTGTCGCTGGTAACCAGAACCCGGCGCCAGACAACCGGACGCACGCCCTCCAGGGAAATCCGCAGTTGGAAAACCCTCCTCAAGGGGGTTACCTTTGGTCCCCTGACCAAATGGGGGCCCGTTGCCTCATAGGACGCCATGTTTACCCGAAATCGCCTGGGAAAGAGCCGTCCGGACCCCCATGGTCCGGGCCGCCCTTCCTGGTTCGGCAGGTTTTGGCACAAAAGGATGCAGGTGTCAAAAGGGGAGGCCGGACAGGCCCCGGAGGATGAAAAAAAAGGGCCCGTCCTTCCCCTTTTGGAGGAAGGGCGGGCCCTTTCCGCTCTGAAAAACAGATCCAGCCGGTCAGGAAGCCTTCTTTTTTCCCCGCTTGGCCCGGGCTTTTTTCAGCACCTCGCCCATGTTGCGGTCCAGAGCGCTCTGACGGCGCCTGGCGGTCAGTTCCTTGGCCGAAAGGGGCTGGCGGGCGGTAAAGCCGTACTTTTTCCGGTATTCCCGGGAGGTGAGGCCATGATCCTTAAGGTGGCGGTTGGTGAGTTGTTTGAACTCCTTGCCACACTCCATACAAATGATTTTGTTGCGCTGTATGGACTTTTTTGGGGCCAGGGAAACAGCCGCAGGTTCGATGGTTTCCTCAATGCCTTCCTCCTTGCTCTTCAGGCTCAGGAGGGAGTAGAAGACCTTCTCAAGGGCGTCCTTCATTTCCTCGGGCGTCATGCTTGCGTGAGCAGCCTGGGCTTGAACGATTTCCGCAGCCATCTCCGTTATGGACTTCGCCATGACCAACCTCTCCTTTCATCAATTGGAAAACAAGTATCTCTCAGAGTCCGATAAGTTGGAAAAAGTACTAAGCGAAACAAAATGGATTGTCAAGAAAAGTCATCTTCCATTGGAATATTTTATGGATTGCATCGCAACAAAGCCCTGTTTTCAAGGTGACTCGTTTCAAAAGCCGGTTTCCATCGCCCGAGATTTCAGGGTCCAGGACCCCAGGCCCGCCTTCAGCAGGAAAAGGGTTGAGCCCCTGTCATCGTCTCTTCCCTGACAGGCCCCGGGGACCTGGTTGACGATTGCCGGGGACAATGGTTTATTTGGAATCTCCTTTTCCTCCCTCTTCCGGATCGCGGAGAGTATGTCAGGTGACCCCAAAAACAGCTGGCCCGGATCTCCGGGCGCGGGAATTCCGGCTTCCACCGCCCCCCTGGGACCCGGTGGATGTTCCTACCCCGGCCGGATCCTGGGGGGGAGGTTCCATCCGGCCCTGGTCCACCGGGTGGTGGACTGCATCCGGCGCATGCAGGCCATAGAGGACACCCCCTGCCCGGTCATCCTGTACCTGGCCGCCTGGCGCCGGAAGGACCGGGTCATCTGGTACGAGTACGCCAGTCCCCGGCTCCTGGATCTGCTGGCGGTCAAGGTCCAGGAACTGCCCTTGTTCTTCAAGAACCACATTGAGGACCGCCGGGTGTACCGCACCCCAGGCGACCTCCCCCCCAAGGCGGAGATCCAGACCCACGAGGAACTGGACCGGCAAAGGCCCCGCCTGCGCCAGGAGGCCCAGGCGTCCGGGGGGCTGGAGGCCGTGTACAAGCTGGCCCTGCCCGGTGGCAGGCGGGTGTGGCTCAAGGACCAGGCCCGGGTGGAGACCTGGGAGCCCGACGGGGTGAGTCTTTCCCTGGGGTGCCTCACCGAGGTGACCCGGGAGATGGAGGCCGAGGAGGCGCGCCGCCTGGCCGAGGAAAAACTGATCCAGGCCCGGA
>JAHJUF010000231.1 GCA_018829095.1 Pseudomonadota bacterium
AAACAGACGATCGTGGCGATCCTCTACCTCTCCTTCCAGGACGGCAAGAAGGTCCGGCCCGGCATGAGGGCCCAGATCAGCCCTTCCACGGTCAAGCGGGAGGAGTACGGCTTCATCGTGGGAACGGTGCGCACGGTGAGCGAGTTTCCCGCAACCCGCGAGGGCATGATGCGCACCCTGGCCAACGAGCAGCTGGTGGGTACCCTCACCCAGGACGGCGCGCCCATCGCCATCACGGCCGAGCTTTCGCTGTCCCCGGAAACGGTGAGCGGCTTCGAGTGGTCCTCCAGCCAGGGGCCGCCCGTCCTCATCACCAGCGGGACCTTCTGCACGGCCACCGTGACGGTCCGCCAGCAGCGGCCCATCAGCCTGGTCATTCCGATCCTGAAAAAATCCCTCGGACTCTAGCGCATCATGGAAAACACAACCCCAAAGCCGAAACCAAAAACGCCCCGGCCCAAGCGCGTCAAGACTCCCACCATCATCCAGATGGAGGCGGTGGAGTGCGGCGCGGCGGCCCTGAGCATGGTGCTGGGCTACTACAAGAAGTTCGTGCCCCTGGAGGAGCTTCGGACTTCCTGCGGCGTGTCGCGGGACGGCAGCAAGGCCAGCAACATGGTCAGGGCCGCGCGCCTCTACGGCATGACGGCCAAGGGGTTCAAGAAATCCCCCGAGGCCCTGAAGTCCATGCGCATGCCCGTGATCGCCTTTGTCAATTTCAACCATTTCGTGGTGGTGGAGGGATTTTCCAGCGACAAGGTCTATTTCAACGACCCGGCCATGGGCCGGCGCACCGTGTCCTGGGAGGAATACGACCAAGCCTTCTCCGGCGTGGTCCTTGCCATCGAGCCGGGCCCGGAGTTTAGGAAGAGCGGGAAGCCCAAGAGCCTGGTCGCCGCCCTGGCCAAGCGGGCCAGCCATTCCAAGGCCGGCCTGGCCTACGCCGTGCTGATGGGCCTGGCCCTGGTCATTCCCGGCCTGGTCATCCCCACCTTTTCCAAGGTCTTCGTGGACAGCGTTCTGCTCCAGTCCATGGACGGCTGGCTGAGGCCCCTGCTTCTGGGCATGGGGCTCACGGCGCTTTTGCGGGGTGTGCTGACCTGGTTCCAGCAGTCCAGCCTGCTGCGCCTGGAGACCCGGCTTTCGGTGGCAAGCTCCAGCCAGTTCTTCTGGCATGTGCTGCGGCTGCCCATGGAGTTCTTCACCCAGCGTTTTTCCGGGGAGATCGGCACCCGCGTGGGCATCAACGACCGCGTGGCCCAGCTGCTTTCCGGTGAGCTGGCCACCCATTTTCTGAGCCTCATGACCGTGATCTTCTTCGCGGCCATCATGTTCCAGTACAGCGCCCTGCTCACGGGCATCGGCATCGCCATGGCCGGGTTGAACGTCCTGGCCCTCCAACTCATCGCCCGCACCCGGGTGGACGCCAACCAGAAGCTGCTCCAGGTACGGGGCAAGCAGGAGGGCGTGTCCATGTCCGGGCTCATGAGCATGGAGACCATCAAGGCCAACGGCGGCGAATCCGACTTCTTCGCCACCTGGGCCGGCTACCAGGCCCGGCTCATGAACGAGGAGCAGAAGCTGGGCCTGGCCACCCAGATATTGAACGTGGTGCCGATGGTGCTGACCGCGCTCAACACGGCCCTGGTCCTGGGCGTCGGCAGCCTCCAGGTCATCGAGGGCCGCATGACCATCGGCTCGCTGGTGGCCTTCCAGAGCCTCATGGCCAGCTTCATCGCGCCGGTCAACAAGCTGGTGGGCCTGGGCACGACCCTCCAGGAGGTCAAGGGCGAGATGAACCGCCTGGACGACGTGCTTCATCACGGCCAGGACCCCCTTTTCGCGGACAAGGACGTCGCGGAGGACGCCGGGGAGTTCGAGCTGGCCAAGCTGCCCGGCCACCTCGAACTCCAGGACATCACCTTCGGATACAGCCCCCTGGACAAACCGCTCATCGAGAACTTCAACCTCTCCCTGGCCCCGGGCAAACGGATCGCCCTGGTGGGCTCCTCGGGCTCGGGCAAGTCCACCATCTCCAAGCTGGTCTGCGGCCTGTACCAGCCCTGGTCCGGCGAGATCCTCTTCGACGGAAAGAAACGGGGCGAGCTGGGCCTCGGGGTCCTCACCGGCTCCTTTGCCTTCGTGGACCAGGAGATCTTCCTGTTCGAGGGCACGGTGCGCGACAACCTCACCACCTGGGACGCGACCGTGCCCGAGTCCCAGGTCATCGCGGCGGCCAAGGACGCGTCCATCCACACGGAAATCGCCGCCCGGACCGGGGGCTACGCCAGCATGGTGGAGGAGGGCGGCCGGAATTTCTCCGGGGGCCAACGCCAGCGGCTGGAGATCGCCCGGGCCCTGGTGTCCAACCCCTCGGTCCTTGTTCTGGACGAGGCCACCAGCGCGCTTGACCCCACCACCGAGCTGATCATCGACGACAGCATCCGCCAGCGGGGCTGCACCTGCCTCATCGTGGCCCACCGGCTCTCCACCATCCGCGACTGCGACGAGATCATCGTACTCCAGCGGGGAAAGGTGGTGCAGCGGGGCTCCCATGACGAAATGAAGGACGCGGACGGGCCCTACAAGGACTTGATTCGATCGGAAACCCAGATCCGGCAGGCAAGATGACAGAAAGCTTTTCAAGCATGGCCGCAAGCTGCGGCGAGCGCATTGAGGTCCAGGCCAACACCCCCTTTCTGCTGAAGGGGGAGGACCGGATCTGGCTGGTCCAGAAGGGCAAGATCGACGTTTTCTGCGTCGAGCTGGCCAACGGCCAACCAGCGGGCAGGCGAACCCGCGTTCTGCGTGCCGAGGAGGGGGAGGCCCTGTTCGGCGCGGACCTGGACGGCCGGGGCGCGGGCGTTGCCCTGCTCGCCGTGGGCTTTCCAGGAACCGTTGCCCTGGCCCTGGACCGGGCCGCCATCGCACAACTGGCCGAAGCCTTTCCCCGGCAGGTGGAGGAACGGGTGGAGGGCTGGGTCTGCAAGCTCTCCGCCGGGGTCGTGAAAACCCTTTCCCCCAAAAACATCCTGGCGCTTTCGCCAGAGGCCGAGATCTCCCTGGAACAGGGCGACGAGGCCCGCCCCCCGCGCAACGTCATCTGGCTCAAGGTCCTGGAAGGCGAAACCGCCTATCTGGGAAATGAACACCAGCCCATCGGCCCGGACGCGGGCATCTTCCCCCTCACGCCCAAGACCTGGGTCCAGGCGGTTTTGCCTTGCCGCCTGCGCCCGGCCGACACCCGCGAGCTGCTGGGGCAAGCGACCCTGTGGGAGGGACTGGCGGGCCTGCACCGGCTGGCGCTGGACGGCCTTGCCCGGGAACGGCGGCTCCAGGAGGAAGCCGAGCACGCCCAACTGCTCAAGAAGGCCCGGATCGGCCGGGAGGCCGCCGGAGGAGCGCTGGGGCGGCTGGCCTCGCTTTTGGAGACGGAAAAGGGCCGCGCCCTGCCCGCGGCCGATCCGGACGACCCCCTGCTCACGGCCTGCCAATGGGTGGGCGAGGCCCAGGGCATACGGATCCGCAAATCCGCCAAGGCCAGGGCCGGTACCGGGGGCATGGACAAGAACCGGATGGAGGACATCGCCCGGGCCTCCCGCACGCGGGTGCGCCAAGTGGTCCTGAGCGGCCGCTGGTGGCGGCAGGACAACGGCCCCATCCTGGCCCACTATGAAGACAGCCGGCAGCCCGTGGCCCTTCTGCCCGTATCGTCCAAGCGATACGAAATCGCAGACCCGGCCTCCCCGAAACGCCGGCCGGTCACCCCCGAGCTCGCCCGAAAGCTCTCGCCCTTTGCCTATGTCTTTTACCGCAGCTTTCCCGCCAAGCCCCTGACCGTCACGGATCTGCTGAAGTTCGGCGCGGCCGGCTGCGCCAGCGACCTCCGCATGCTCCTTCTCATCTCCGTCCTCGCGGCCCTGCTGGGGCTCATCGTGCCCGTCCTCACCAAGCAGATCTTCGACACCATCGTGCCGGAGTCGGACCGCATCCAGCTGGTCCATGTCATCGTGAGCCTGGTGGCGGCCGCCGTGGTCACCGGCCTTTTCCAGGTGACCAAGAGCATCGCCCAACTGCGCCTGGAAAGCCGCATGAACGCCTCGGTCCAGGGTGCGGTGTGGGACCGGCTGCTCAACCTGCCCCTGTCCTTTTTCCGCGATTTCAACGCCGGGGACCTGGCCAGCCGGGCCGGCGGCATCAACGCCATCCGCCAGATGATCTCCGGCGCCGCAGCCTCGGCCATGATCGGCGGCGTCTTCTCGGTCTTCTACCTGGGTATCCTGTTCTACTACGAGGTGAAACTCGCCTTCATCGCCCTGGGGGTCGCGGCAATTTCCCTGGTTTTCACCGGCATCCTGAGTTCCCGGACCCTGCGCCACCAGCGGAAAATCACCGCCCTGGACGGCAAGCTTTCCGGCATGGTCCTCCAGTTCATCAACGGCATCTCCAAGCTGCGCGTGGCCGGCGCCGAGATCCACGCCTTCGCCACCTGGTCCAAGACCTTTACCGCCAAGAAAAAGGAAGCGGTCACGGTGGGGGCCATCATGAACTGGCAGGAGACCTTCAACGCCGTGTTTCCCGTGGCCTCCTCCATCGCCATCTTCGCCTCGGTGTCCCATTTCATGGCCAAGGCCGCGGCGGGAGGAGGCGCGCCTCTGACCGTGGGCAGCTTCCTGGCCTTCAACACCGCCTTCATCGCCTTTGTCACCACCTCGCTGGACATGAGCCTCACCACCATGGGCGTGTTGGGCATCATCCCGCTTTATGAACGGGCGCGGCCCATCCTCCAGGCCCTTCCTGAGCTGGACACGGAAAAGCCCGACCCCGGGGAGCTCAAGGGCGAGATCGAGGCCAATCACCTGGAGTTCCGCTACCGGGAGGATCTGCCCCTGGTGCTGAAGGACGTCTCCCTGCACCTCAAACCCGGGGAGTTCGCCGCCGTTGTGGGCGCCTCCGGCTCCGGCAAGTCCACCCTGCTCAGGCTTCTTCTCGGCTTTGAGAAACCCGAGAGCGGCTCTCTCTACTACGATGGGCAGAACCTGGCGGATATCGACATGGTCGAGCTGCGCCGCCAGGTGGGCGTGGTCCTCCAATCCAGCCGGATCATGTCCGGCGACATCTTCCGCAATATCATCGGCACGGCCCCGCTGACCCTGGCGGACGCCTGGAAGGCCGCGGAAATGGCGGGCTTCAAAGCGGACATCGATCAGATGCCCATGAAAATGCACACCCTGGTCAGCGAAGGCGCTTCCACGCTCTCCGGCGGCCAGCGCCAGCGGCTCCTGATCGCCCGGGCCCTGGTGAACAAGCCGCGCATCATCTTCTTCGACGAAGCCACCAGCGCCCTGGACAACCAGACCCAGACCGTGGTGAGCAAAAGCCTGGAAAGCCTCCAAGCCACCCGGCTGGTCATCGCCCACCGCCTTTCCACCATCATGAACGCGGACACCATCCACGTCATGGACGATGGCCGGATCGTGGACTCGGGAACCTACGAGGAGTTGATGAAACGCGGCGGCCTGTTCGCGGACCTGGTCAAGCGCCAGCTCCTATAAGGTCCATTCCGCGACGCCCTGTTCCGCACTGGGAAAAATTTTGACTTGGCCTTTGGGAAACGCAAGGTTTACGGCCTGTCAAAAAAGGACTTTTCGCAGCGAAACAGGGCGAGAAAATCTGCTTGGGAAAACCGCCCGCCATCCCAGACTCAGTTGATCTGCTGCTGCTCGATGAATGCGAAGCTGAGCCGGATGCCCCAGAAACGCACCTGGTTGATGCAATGGTATGACAAACACACAAATCCCGCCCACCACCAACCATCATCCTCCGCTCCCCAGCCTCCGCGCCCCGAAACGCATGGGCAGCACCACCGCCAGGACGCATAAAGCAAGCACCAGGGCGAAGGAGACTAGGGCAAAAACCCATTCCCAGGGGACCAGGGCTCGGCCTTTGATGCCGGCCATGAACACGGAGTACACGGGCCCGGCCTCCAGGATGATGACCCCGGCGATGAAACCGGCGGCCAGGATCATGTAGAGAAGCCCGCCGAAGCCGGTGACGACCTGCATGGGGTTTTCCGAGGTGAAATCCGGGTACGCGGCTCCCAGGCCCACGCCCATGGCGATGATGCCGGGCACGATGAGGGCCATGGTCACCACGGACAGGGCCATCATGAAGGGCGTGACGTCCAGCAGGATGTTGGTGGCCACGATGAGGAACTCGGACAGGACCACCAGGGGCACGAGGTAGATGACGAACTTGATCCACAAAACCCGGGACACGGGCACCGGCGAGCTCCGGACGACCCAGAAGGCCTCCTTTTCCATGCTCACGGCCGGAAAGGCGAAGCGCGCGGCCAGGGCTGTGAGGACGAATGCCGCAAGCCCCAGATTCAAAAAGGAAAGAATGTTCTGGAGGTACACGGCCTGGATGGGGGCCTTGTCAATGGGCAGGACCTTGAAGTTGTAAAGGTAAATGCCGATCAGGGCCGCCATGAGAAAGACCTGGGGCCACTGGGTCTGGTCCCGGACAAAACTTTTGGCCTCCTTGACCAGAAAGGCCCGGGCCGGGCGGGAGAGGAACGGGATGGGCAGGCGGCGGCGCTTTTTGCGGTTCTTGCCCGGGGCCCGCACCACGGACACCTGGGCCTTGGAGATTCCCCGGAAATACAGGAGCCCGGAGACGCTCACCGAGGCCAGGGTGATGAACACCGCGCCGCTTATCGCCAAAAGGTCGTGGAAGAGCACCTGGCCCCACTGGCCGATCAAGGAGGCCCTCATGGAGTCAAAGGCCCAGGAGGAAGGGAGCCAGGCCGGTGCCGGGGCCCGGAGATTGGCCAGGTATTCCATGGCCGTGGCAAAGCTGTCCGGGTCCACCAGGCGCTCAGGCCGCAGGAGCCGGAGGGCGAGGTACAGACCCACGAAAAGGGCCAGGCCCACGAAGATCAGGAGCGCCCGCACCCGCCCTGCCGGCAGCACCGCCACGGCGATCATGACCGCCAGGGAAGACAGCGCGCTGGCCGTGATGCAAAAGGGGATCATAATGACAAAAACGTTCACGTAGAACAGGGGCCCGCAGCGGTAGACCACGCCATAGGCGAAGAACACGGGCAGGGCGTAAGCCGCCACCATCCACGCGCTGTCCACGGTACTCTCCACCCAGCGCGCAAAGTACACCTGGCGATGGGTCACCGGGCACGACAGGACCAGGGGGAGATCCCGGGCCAGGTAGAGCTTGGACAGGGCCGCGAACACGGACGAAAACACCAGGAGGGAAAAAAAGGTGGCAAACACCATGGAAAGGAGCTTCACGGCGAGCACGTCGCCGAAGCCCTCCACGGACCGGAAATGGGCCAGCACCCGGTAGAACACCACGAAAATCCCGGCCCAGAAGGAAACGCCGATGCCGCCGAAGAGCATGGCCTTGCCCCAGAAGGCCGCGTCCCTCTTGCCCGCCCGGGCCCGGAAGGAGAGGACCCGGGGCCGGATGAGCACGGAAATCTTGTTCATGCCGCCTCCGGGCCTTCCTCGGTGAGCTTGAGGAAAACCTCCTCCAGGTCCACCTCGGTGACGTGGGCCTTGGTCTTGAGGTCGGAGAACGTGCCATCGGCAATGACCTTGCCCCGGTGGATCACGCCGATCTTGTGGCAGATGTCCTGGGCCACCTCCAGGGTGTGGGTGGACAGGAACAGGGCCGTTCCCTTTTCCGCAAGATCCCTGAACAGGTCCTTCACCAGGCGGATGGCCCGGGGGTCCAGGCCCACCATGGGCTCGTCCACCACCAGGACCTTGGGGTCGTGAATCAGGGCCGAGGCCATGATGAGGCGCTGTTTCATGCCGTGGGAATAGGCCTCGATGAGTTCATCCCCCCAGTCGGAAAGGGAGAACAGGGCCAGGAGCCTCTCGGCCCGCTCGGCCAGGTCCACCCGGGGGATCTCATAGAGGTCGGCCGTGAACTCCAGGAACTCGTAGCCCGTGAGTTTTTCGTAGAGAAAGGGCCGGTCCGGCACGAAGCCGATTTTGGCCTTGGCCCGGGCGGGCTCTTTCGCCATTGAGATGCCATCTATCCACACCGTTCCCGAGCTGGGGGCCATGAGGCCGCCGATGATGCGGATGGTGGTGGTCTTGCCCGCGCCGTTGGGGCCGATGAACCCGAAGATCTCCCCTGCGGCCACGGAAAGGGACAGGTCGGACAGGGCGGTGATGGGGCCGTAACGCTTCACCAGATTTTCCAGACGGATCATTCGGCAGGCTCCGGCCAGGACAGCTTCACCCGGCCCAACAGGCCCATGATCCTCAACTGGGCGTCGGGGTTGCCCCGGGCGAACCGCAAGTGGGTGACATCCGCGGGAAACTGGCCGAACACCGAGTCCGCGGTGACCCATTCCCCGAGCCAGAAGGCGTTCCAGGCGTGGTAGTAGAACCGGCCCCGGAGGTATGTAAGCCCCACCTCCATGCGGGCGGGCACCCCGGCGGCCCGGGCGAGCGCCGCCACCAGGACCGCGTGCTCGTTGCAGTCCCCGGCCCGGCTCCGGAGGGTGCCCAGGGCGTCGGGCACGGAGAAAACCGGTTTCTTTTCCAGGTTTTTGTAAGCCCAGTCCACGATCTTTTTCGCCTGCGCCAGGGGCGGGTCATCGGGAGACACGATCTCTTCGGCCAGGGCCTCCACCTCCGGGTGGTCCGAGCGGATGAAGGGGCCCGGGGCCAGGAATTCCCTCTGCTCGTCCCCAAAGGCCGGGTCGGTTTCCAGGGCGTAGTCCGCCGGGGGCAGGGTCTCCCGGGTTACGGTAAGCACCTCCCCGTCCCAGGTCTGACGGCCGCCGGAAAGACCGTCAAAATGATCATCCGCGCCCTCCACCTTCAGGGATAGGGACGCCAGGGCCCCGGGCTCCTGGATGGGCCGGTCCAGGGGCACGGAAGCCATCTCCACCAGGTCCGTGCCCGCCTCGCCCTCGGCCAGGGCCAGGGCCGTGTCCCGGTCCGTGCGCGTGAGGCGCAGGCCCAGAAGCCCCTCCTCGGCCAGGATGTCCCCGTCCTCCCCGATCCAGGCCAGCTGGGAGCTGCCCATGAAATCCAGCTTCACCCGCCGGGCGGTCCGCTCCTCGCCCATGACGACCAGGGTCTCGATGCCCACCACCTCCACAGTGGCCGGGCTGGTGCCCAGGGTGGCGGGGTCGAACAGGGGGAAGCTCCGCTTCTCGCCCGGGGCAAGCCGGGCCACCTCGGAGGCGTACAGGAGGCTGCCCCCCAGGTAAAGCGGCTCGGAAAAGGCGATCTCGCTCTGGACGGCCTCGGGGCCGTTGCCCGTGGTCAGGGCCAGCTTTCCGTCCCCCATCTCCCCTTTTACCGAGAAGTTGGCCAGATCCGAACCCAGGGTGAAGGCAAAGGACCGCAGGGTAAGGTCCGGGGCCAACTCGGCGGATGTGGTGACCAGCACCTCCTGGGCCGTGCCCATGGTCTTCACCCGCAGGAAAGCCACCTCCTCCATTTGCCACAAGCTCCCGGCCCAGGAGAGCTTCCGGTGGGCCCATCCGATGCGCCGATCGTCCTGAAGCACGGAAAGCCACGCGTCCGACTCCTTTGGCCCGCCTTCCGGAGGCAGCCCGCCCTGGAAAACCATGGTCCGCCCCGGAGCCGCCACCGTGGAAAGCGCCCCGGCCTCCAGGCCCGGCCCGGGCCCCCCGGTCCGCATCACCATCAACACCGCAAAGACTCCGGCTGAAACCAGGATGGCCGCATAGAGAAAGATTTTTTTCATGGATTTTCCATTTGGGGTTCGGGTCCCCGCACGGCCCGACGGTCGCGTGGGAAGAAAAAACCTGCATCATAGGGACTGTGGAAAGTGATGGCATGAGGCCGCGCCCCTCGGGGGTACGGAGCATCATGGGATTACAATAAGGGTTTGAGGGGGATTTTGAAAGACTCGGAAGGGAAAAACAGGCGGGGGGCCAGACAAAAAACGCCCCCTTTTCAAAGCCGGGCATCTCCCCCCTTTTTCAAAGAGGGGCCGGGGGGGATTCGGTGGAGATGCCGAAACCTCCCGAAAAACCCCAAAAAGCCCACATCTCCTCGAAAGCCCGGGGACCCCATAAAAAGGCTGGATTCCGGCCTCCGCCGGAATGACGGAGCCCGGGTCACCCACGGACCGGGTTGCCAAAGGCAGCCGATGGCAAACGCCCTGTCATGGGGCAAGCTTTTCGCGGACAGCCCGGACAAGCCCGCAGGCCTTGTACAGGGTGTGCTCCGCCGCCAGTAGCGGTGTAAGATAGCCCCGGCTGGGCCATGGGGCAACGTCGTCAACAGGGCCCGTGTTTTTCAGCTCCATTTCGGCGACAAGCATCTGCTCTCCGGTCGTGCCCCCTTTTTCCACAAAGCCCTCGGGCGTGACAATACAAGACCCCCCGATCATCCATACGTCCGAGCCGAAGAGCCGGTGGGGACCTCCCCAGGAATCGCAATACACAACAGGCGCTCCCACGTAACTGGCAATTCTTTGCGGGAGTTCCCGGATCAGGAGATCGTTGTGCCGCGCGGCCTTGCCCAGAGGCCCCCGCTTGTAATCCCGGGAAAGGTCCGGCCACGCCGAAGAGATGGCCATCATCTCCACCTTGCCCCGGTAGGGCAGAAAAACCTCCTTGTAGAGCATGTCCTTGCAGATGGCGCAGCCGATGCGGCCAAAAGGAGTATCGTGGATCACGGGCTCTTTTCCCGGAACCGCAAAAAGGTTCTCATGAGCCACCAGCTCGTTCTTGAAATACATGCCCGCGAGGCCCTTGGGAGTGAAATACCCCTGGGTGTTTCGCAGCCTGCCTTCCTCCTCCCGCAAAAAACCCACGAAGATATGAACCGAAAGCTCTCTGGCCAGGCCCTCAAACCGAGCCACCAGGGGCAGGGCTTTTTCAGCCTGCTGCCGGTTGTAGCAGGCCACGGTATAGCCGGTCACCGCCAGTTCCGGCAAAAGGCAAATCTGCGCCCCCTTTGCCACAGCCTCTTTCACGGCCTCTTCACAGGCGGCCATGTTTTTCTCCATGCTGGCGGAGCTTACATCAATCTGACACGAGGCCACGGTGACTTTCATTTCGCCTCCATTTTCGTTGCGTTAACCGGCATGCGCCCGTTCCCTTCAGCCTGACGGGCATTCCCGGGCCTCTTTCAGCCCGGTTTACGCCTTTCACGGCCTCTACCGGCGGTAGGCGGTTCCATGGGGCCTTTGCAAAAGAAACCTCATCCGAGTGGTTTGACTGCTTCCCGGCCTCGGAGACCGGGGGCTGAGCGCCCACCCGGGTGCCACCGACAACCCCGGGGGCTTGGGTGGCCCCGGGGAGGCCGCTGACCGGATAAGCGCGGCCCGAGGCCCTAACCATAAGACTTTGGAGTGGATTTTGAAAGGGCGTGGGAGGGAATTCAAGAGTCCTGGTTGCGGTTTCTCCATCCATCTCCCAAAGGGAGCCCGGCTTCTCCGCTTTTTTCCTTCAGGAGGCCTGGCAGCCGTCTTTACCCAGGGACGCAGCTCTCCACCCTTATCCAAGGAGGGACAGGGGGGAAGAAAAATCCAGACAATGCCACGAATCCCCATCCCGTTCAGCCAACCCTCCAGGCGGCATGGTTGCCCATGGGATGAAAATCGCGGATATTCATCCGAAAATTCCTGTTCTTCCGGGCCTGTTTCCACAAGCCGTCTCCCGGGCCGTGGGTTTGGATTGTCCCCGGCAGGCCCTGGGTTGGCAAAAGGTTTCAAAATGCCCTATGATTTTCCCATGCAAAATCAAAAGTCCACCTTGGCCGCAGGCTGGGCCGTATTCCTGCTCCTGGCCATAGGCTTGACGTGCAACTTCGCTGAGCCTGATTTCTGGAGCTTCCTCAATTTCGGCCGCCAGTTCTGGATGGAAGGCGGCCTGCCCCGCAGGGATGTTTTCTCCTATCTGCCAACCATTAATCCCCTGATGATCCACGAGTGGCTTACCTGGGTGCTTTTCTATCCGGTCTACAGCCAGTCGGGGCCCATGCCCCTGCAGCTTCTCAAATACGCCTCCGGCCTTCTGGCCGCATGGCTCGCCTTCAACGCTGCCCGGAACCGCGGCGCCTCCTCCATGGGAGCCCTGGCCGGCCTTTTCCTGGCGAGCTACGTCTGGGCATACGGGTTCCCGTCCGTCCTGGCCCGGAATTTCTCCTCCTTGTTCTTTGTGGCTACCATCGCCCTGGTTGAGGCCAGGAAATCCGGCCGCCACCGGGCAGCCATCTGGTGGCTGGTTCCCCTTTTCGCCCTCTGGGCCAATCTCCACGGCGGTTTTTTCACGGGGCTTGCGGTTCTGGGGATTTATGCCGCAGGAGAGACTCGGCCAAGGCGTCCTGCCTGGCTTTTGCTGGGAGTGATGGCAGCCAGTGCAGCCGCCACCCTCGCCAACCCTTACGGATGGAAGCTCTGGTCCACGGTGCTGGCCCACGGAGCCTCGCCGGACCCGGACATCTGGGAGTGGATGTCCATCCCAAGGTCGATCCTGGTATTGGGGTGGAAGCCGGAATCCGTCTTGTTCGTCATGCTCGCCGTGGCCGCTCTTCCCCTGGTCCTGTTTTACGGCAGGCGGGACCGGACTTCATGGATGATGCTGGCCTTTTTCGGTTACCTGGCCTACTCCGCTCATCGGCACATCCCGTTTTTCGTGATGGCCTTTGCGGTTTACGCCCCCGAGGGCCTCACAGCCTGGTTCTCCCGCATCAGGGACCGACCCCGGAGCGGTCTGGCCAGGGCCGCGATCTTGATCACTGCCGCGGCCTGCCTGGTTCCAGCCGTCTATGACCTGACCTATTACGCCGCGAGAATCCGGGTCATCCGGGAGCCGGGTTCTCCCTTGGAACTGGTGGCGCCGGACTGGGACGCCCGGGCCAACTTCAGCTTTGCCTACCCCAGGGGCGCGGTGCGGTTCATCCGGGAAAACGGGCTTGAAGGAAAAATCCTTTCCGAATTGGTTTGGGGAGGCTACTTGGCATGGGAGTTGTATCCCCAGTGCCTCATCGCCTACGACACCCGAACCGAAACCACCTTTCCGCCCCAGGTGCGAAGGATGTACTACGATTTCTTTTTTGGGCGGCCCGGCTGGCAGGACATCCTTTACGCCGGCCCGCCCGACATGGTCGTCATCAACGCCCGCGGCCCCCTTCGCCGGGCCATGGACGCTCACCCGGGCTGGCGAGAGGCCTATTCTGACCCGGCCTGCGTGCTATTCGTCCCGGTTCGCTTCCCCGGGGGCTCCTTGAAGGATCGGCAATAGGGAAAGGGGGGATCGCTTCCCGGCATCTCCAACTGGGGGGGTGGACAACCTCCTCATTGGCTTCCCCCGGCCCGGCCCCGGGCCTCCTCCTTCAGGCGGCCGTACACCTCCTCCACCTGCTTTCTCGTTTCCTCCAGGCCGCCGTTGTTCCGGATCACGTAATCCGCGTGCTTCTCGGCCTCGGAGACCGGGGGCTGGGCGTCCACGCGGCAGACGGCCTCCTCCTGGTTGAATCCCCGGCCCACTACCCGGCACACCTGGTTCTCCCGGTGGGCGGACACCACAACCACCCGGTCCACCAAGCTCTTGGGGTCGATGCCGATCTGGGTGAGCAGCGGGATCTCCTTCACCACGACGGCCCGGGGATCGGCTGAAAGCACGGCCCGGGTCTTTTCCACGTCCGCCGCAAAAACCCGGGGGTGGACAATCCCGTTCAGGGTCTTCAGCTTGCCCCTGTCCCCGAAGACCGTGTCCCCCAGCCTTTTCCGGTCCAGAGTCCCGTCCGGGGCCAGGATGCCCGGGCCAAAAGCCGCCACGATCTCCTGGTATGCCTCCCGGCCGGGCTCCACCACCTCCCGGGCGAGTTGGTCGTAGTCAATGACCACGGCCCCCAGGTCCGCGAACATTTTCGCCACCGTGCTCTTGCCGGTTCCGATGCTGCCTGTGAGTCCCACGATCATGATGGACAGCTCCGCAAAAAGCCGTGATGCCGCTTTGCGCTTCGCGCGCCTTGCCTGACGGCTTTTTTCGAAGCTGTCAGGCCACGGTTTGAAAAAGGGTTTGTCCCCCTGCCTCCTTTCATGAAGGCGGAAGGAAACCCTTGTGGAAAGATCAGGAACGGGACCGGCCCCGTTCCCAGAGTATTTCGCCCACGAAAAGAAGCCCCCCGGCTGCGGCCAGGCCTCCGGCCAGGACAAAGCATCCGGCCGCGCCCCAGGGTTCCCAGAGGAGCCCCGTGACGGCGAAACCCGCGGCCAGGCCCGCGCCGTAGGTCATGGCGTTGTTCACGGCCTGGCCCACGGTCCGGGCGGCCGGGGGGATGAGGCGCTCAATGTACACGATGCTGGCCACGTGGAAGGTACCGTAGGTGAGGGCGTGAAGCAACTGGATGGGGATGAGCGCCGCCGGGTTCCGGGCCGTGGCCAAAAGCCCCCACCGGGCCACGGCGGCGAACAGGCTCACACACAGGATGGCCCGGGGAGAAAAACGGTCCAGAATGGCCTTGGATTTCACCATGACCACCACTTCGGCTCCGGTGGCCAGCGCCCACATGGCCCCGATGAAACTCCCCGAATATCCCAGCTCGTCCAGGCGGATGGAGTAGAACCCGTAGTAGGCCCCGTGGCTGGCCAGCATGAGAAAGGCGGCCACGAGAAACACCAGCGTGGCCGGACGCCGGAAATGGGCCAGATCCTGCCGGGACAGGCGCGGGGCCATACGGGCGTCGGCCGAGATGTCCGGGAATTTCAGGGAGAGGACCGCCTGGATGCACGATCCGGCCAGGATCGCCGGGAGGATGAACCAGACCCCCCAGGCCGCGACCCCCCAGCCCGCCAGGAGCACCACCGCGATGAAGCTCGCCGATCCCCACACCCGGACCCGGCCGTATTGGTTCCGTTCCGGCCCCAGGATCTCCATGGCAAAGGCTTCCATGAAGGACACGATGGGGGCGTAGAACACGGCCCAGACCGCCGTAATGGCAAGAATGGGCCAGAAGCTCTGGGTGAAGAGGTAGGCGGCGAAAAGGCTGGCGGCCAGGAGGTTGGCGGCCACGAAAAGCGCACGGCGATTCTTGAACCGGTCCGCGGCCAGGGCCCACAACAGGGGCATGACCACCACCGCCGTTGACCGCACCCCGGAAACGGCCCCGATGCGCTCCCCGGAAAACCCCAGGCGGTGGAGCCAGAGGTTGAAAAAGGGCAGGTACAGCCCCAGGACCGCGAAGTACACGAAATACTGGCCGGAAAGAACCCGGACCGTGGCTTTTTGGTGGGAGGCGGTCATGGTCCGAAAGGTATAAGGGAAACCGGCGGGCAAAAGCAAATGAAGGGAGGCAACCTTTTTACGGGGAGGCCCCGGGTCTGGCCCTTTTGGGGAGACCTCTCGGCCTTGGAAAAGGGGGAGGTCTCCCGGCCCGGAAAAATTGGAAGCCGGACCGGCTTCCTAGTGGGAGCAGCCTCAGGTGCCGCCGCTTGAGCCCAGGGTGATTCCGCAGGCCGGGGCGGGCTTGCCCTGGAACCGGCGGCGGACCCGGCGCACGAAAATGGGAACCGACAGGAGGATCAGGGCCACGGCTCCGGCGTACTCGGCCCAGAGGGGGAGCAGCTCCCCGGCTTCGGCCACCAGGGCCTGGGGGGAGAGGCCCAGGGTGCCGTACAGGGCGTCGGTGGCCAGCCCGAAAGCCACGGAGAACACGGCGATGGATGTGAGGTAAATGGCTGTGGCGCGTTTTCCCAGGACCCCGAGAAGCACCGTGAGGCTGGTGACGTTGGTGGCCGGCCCGGCCAGGAGGAACACCAGGGCCGCGCCGGGAGACACGCCCTTCAGGATGAGGGCCGCTGCCACCGGCGTGGAAGCCGTGGCGCAGATGTACAGGGGGATGCCCAGGGCCAGCATGAGGAGCATGGAGCCCATCCCGCCCCCCAGCCAGGAGCCCAGGGCGTCGGCCGGCACCAGGGCCATGATGACCCCGGCCAGCAGGATGCCCACCGCGAACCATCCGGCCATGTCCGCCCACACGTCCGTGAAGGCGAACCGCATCCCGGCGACGATCTTTTCGAAAAAGCCGTGGTGATTCCGGTGCTCGTCCGGGTCGCAGTCCTCGCCCGTGCAGCAGCCGTCCACCGGACAGGAAAAGTCCGGGACCACGGGTTTTTCGCCTTTTTTGTACCCCAGGAGGTTTTCGGTCATCCCGGCGGCCAGGGCGGTGACCAGGGCCGCCAGGGGCCGCACCACGGTCATGACCGGGCCCAGGAGCCCGTAGGTGATGGCGATTGAATCCACCCCGGATTCGGGCGTGGAAATGAGGAAGGACGTCACCGCGCCGTTGTTGGCCCCCTGTTTCTTCAGGGACACGGCAGCCGGAAGCACCCCGCAGGAACATAGGGGGATGGGGATGCCCAAAAGCGAGGCCTTGAACACGGAGAGGAAGCGCCCCTGACCGAAATGCCGGGCCACCGAGGCCGGGGACAGGAACACCCGCAACAGCCCGGCCACCAGGAGGCCGAACAGCACATAGGCCGAGGATTCGAGCAAAAGGCCCCAGGCCGCAGTCAGGGCAGATAGCAGAAACGCCATGGACTCACTCCTTCATATGGGCGAGGCCCGTGGTCAAAAGATCGGCCACATGGTCGTCGTCCAGGCTGTAGTAAAGCATCTGCCCGTCCCGCCGCCGCCGCACCAGGGCCAGGTCCCGGAGCCGGGCCAGCTGGTGGCTCACGGCCGAGGGGGACACGCCCAGGAAGGCGGCGAGATCGCACACGCACATCTCGCCCCCGGTAAGGGCCATGACCAGGGCCAGGCGGGTGGGGTCGGCCAGGACCCCGAAGGTCCGGGCCAGGCGCTCCAGAAGGTCCGGCCCCACGCTTTCCTCCCGGGCCCGGGCCACCCGGTCCAGGTGGATGCACCGGGCTCCGCAGAGGTCGGCTTCCTCTTCCCTTTTTCGTTGTTCCGTGGCCATGGTCTCCGATCCGTTCAATATCTGCATACCTATTCATATATAAAACAACATAGGGAGGCCGTCAAGGAGGAACTCCCGCCGCCAGGCCGCCTGGGGCAAAAAGAGGGAAGCCGTGGAATCCGGCTTCCCTCGGGGAGGATCGCATGGAGCGATCGTCAGAATAATCCGGGGTAGAGGGGCTGGACGGGAAACGCGGTTCCCCCGGAATCGTTGGCCGCATCAAAAAACGTCCACTCAGGGCCTTGATGGCGCGCGAGGCCTTTCCCGGATTTCCCACCCCGCAATCCCCCATTCCGGCAATCCATCTTTCCGATCCTCCACCCCGGCAGTATCTTAATTATCAATTTGAGATATAGATAAAATGCCGATATATCGGGCAGGACTCTTCCGACTCTTTCCGGCGGACCGAAAGGACGCCGTTTCCTTGAAAGGAAATGGACCATGGCCGATTACACGCAAATGTGGAAGGACCTGGGCCTGGACCTCGAGGCCCACGACCAGCTTCTGGCCGTTCTGGGCCAGGGTTACCAGGACATATTCCTGTCCCGGCAAAACCGCCCCGAGGGCATGGGGTATTTCGATTTCGTCATGAGCGAGGTCCACGGGCTGCGCATCCAGGAACTGGTGGATGGCAAGAAGCAGGGCCGCAAGGTAGTGGGCGCCTATTGCGTGTTCGTGCCCGAGGAGATCGTCCTGGCCGCGAACGCCACTCTGGTGGGGCTCTGCGCTGGGGCGGACTTCGCCATGGCCGAGGTGGAAAACCTCCTGCCCCGCAACACCTGCGCCCTCATCAAATCCGCCTTTGGATTCAAGCTGGGCAAGGTCTGCCCCTACCTGGAATCTGCAGATTTGATCGTGGGGGAAAACACCTGCGACGGCAAGAAGAAGGCCTTCGAGACCCTGAGCACCCTGGTGGACCGGCTCCACGTCCTGGACCTGCCCCAGGTGAAATCCGAAGAGGGCCGGGCGCTCCTCCGGGCCGAGTACGCCCGGTTCATCGGGGTCATGGAAGAACTCACCGGCAACTCCATAACCGCCGATGGGCTCAAGCAGGGCATCCGCACGGTGAACGCCAAGCGGGCGGCCCTGGCCCGGCTGGCGGCGGTGCGCGGGGTCGAGCCCGCGCCCATAAGCGGCCTGGACGCCCTTTTGGCCAACCAGGTTTCCTTTTACGACAACCCCGAGCGGTTCACCGAAAGCGTCAACAAGCTGGCCGACGAACTGGAGAACCGGGCGGCTGCGAACCAGGGCGTGTTCCCGGCGGGCGCGCCCCGCATCCTCCTTTCCGGCTGCCCCATGGCCGTGCCCAACTGGAAGCTCCCCTGGATCATCGAGAGCGCCGGCGCGGTCATCGTGGGGGAGGAATCCTGCGTGGGAGAACGGGGCCTGCGGAACCTGGTGGACGACTCGGCGGAAACGGCGGGCGGGCTCCTGGACGCCATCGTCAGCCGGTATCTGGACATCGACTGCGCGGTCTTCACCCCCAACCCGGACCGGAAGAAGCACGTTCTGGATATGGCCGAAAAGTACAAGGCCGACGGGGTGATTCATTACAGCCTGAACTTCTGCCAGCCCTACCAGTTGGAGGCCATGCCCCTGGAAAAGGAACTGGAAGCCACGGGCCTCCCCGTGCTCCGCCTGGAGACGGACTACAGCCCCGAGGACGCGGAACAGTTGAAAACCCGGGTGGAAGCCTTTGTGGAGATGATCAGCTGAAAATTTGTGGGGAAACCCTTTTTTCAAGAAAGGGTTTCCCCACACCCCGTCCCATGCTCGCGCTGAAACCCAGGCTTTCACAGCGGGAATCCAGGATGGAGATGGCGGCGCTTTCCCATTGCCCGGCCCTTCCGGCTCCCCCTGCCCCCCTTTGGAAAAAGGGGGAAACCCTTGGGAATGCAGATGATGCCGGGCCGCCCCTATTTCACAGGGTGATCCTCCAGGACCATCCGGGCGGTGACCAGGGCGCTCACGGCGGCGGCTTCGGTTCCGATGTTGATGCCCCCGGTGTCCGTGCCCGCCACGTAGAGTCCCTCCACGGGCTGCCTGGGGGAACGGTCCACAAAGTCATTCTCCCAGCTCTGGGCCATGCCTACGGTGCCCGAAATCCGCTTTCCCGCCTGGCCCGCGAAATAGCCCACCTCCCGGGCCCGTTTCCAGAGGATGTGCTTCTCCATGCCCGGAAAAACCTCGAAGGTCTTTTTTTCCAGGGCGTCCAGGTACCGCTGGTTCCGCTCGTGGTCCAGCATATCCGCCGGGGCGAAGGTTACAGCCAAAAGCACGTGTTTCCCCGGGGGGGCCAGGCTGGGGTCCGCCACCGTGGGACTGGCGAAGAACACGCCGATGGCGTCCTCGATATCCTCGTTGTTCCGCATCTTTTTGATGAGCCGGGATATGCTGGCGTCCTTTTGCATGTAGATGCAGGTGGGCGTCTCCAGGGGCTTGTAGCCGTCCAGGCCGTATTGGAGGATGATGTTGCCTTCGGAATCCGCGAGCTTGTCCGGGTTTTTCCCGTCCGTGTCCGGGAAATGTTCCCGGCCCGCCAGTTCGATGGTCCGGGCGATGCCTGCGTTGCTTACCACCACGTCCGCCGGATAAAATCCCTGGGAGGTTTCCACGCCGGTCACCTTCCCGTTTTCCACGACGATCCTTTTCACGCCCTCGCTCAGATGGACCGTGCCACCGTGGGCCTCGCAGATGTCCATGCAGGACCGGGGGATGATGCCGTATCCCCCCACGGGGTATCCGCTGGCCCCGGCCTCGAACCAGCGGGCGAAACACCACAAAAAATAGGCGGCCGAGGAGTTTTCCGGGGCCAGGGTGAACATCATGCCCGCCACGAACTGCATGAAGGACAGGAGGTTGGGTTCCTTGATGTATTCCCGGATGAACGTGAGCGCGGGCACGCCCAGCAGGGGCTTCACGTCCTCCTCGCTCTTGAAACTTCGCATCTTCAGAAAAAAGCGCAAAAGGCCCAGGTAGGAGCCCCGGGGCTTGAAGAGCAGGGCAAAGCGCAGGAGGTTCATGGGGCTGCCCAGGTTGGGGCCGATGAGCTTTTTCTTGCCGTCATAAAAAAAGGTGAGGATGGGATATCTGGAGTAGAACTCCAGGGGAAAGCCCGCGGCCCGGGCCAGGTCCCCCAGGGGGCCCTTGTGGCTCCGGGGCGAAATGTGCGCCCCCACCTCCACGTTGAAGCCGTCCTTGTCAATGGCCCCGGTCTTGCCCCCGATGCGCCCGGAGTTCTCGAAAACCATGACATCCGCCCCGGCCTTCGCCAAAAGCGCCGCCGCGCCCGAGCCGCCGATTCCGGTACCGATTACGATGATTCTGGGATTCTTCATCAAAAAAGTCCTCTGCTTCCTTTATCCTGCGGCAATGTTTTCATTGCCGGTATCCACTAAATAAATGGTTGGTTAACCTCCGCCGACAAATATGCCCAAAGCTTGAACCACCCCATCCGTCATTCCGGCGTAGGCC
>JAHJUF010000232.1 GCA_018829095.1 Pseudomonadota bacterium
CGTTCCACAGGACGTCGCGGTCCATGTCCGCACACTGGACCAGGTATCGGCACCGGGGCGAAAGCTCCGTGTGGTGGGCCGTGTGCACCACCAGGGGGCCCAGGTGGGCGATCATTCCCTCCCGGTTCTTCACCGCCTCCTGGTACAGCATGGCCGTGGGCAGGTTGCGGTGAATGCGCCGCAGATACTTGCGACCGATCTCCTCCAGTCCCTTGACGCCGGTTTTGTCCTTCAGCATGAGACCTCCCGGAAACCCTGGATGCCAGGCGACCTGGCCGATAGCTCAAAAACATAAGAAAAACCGAAGATTGATGGATTCGTAAAAAGCCCAAATGTTCGTCATCCCCGCGAAAGCGGGGGGCCATAACCCTTTGAGAAAAATGGATTCCTGTTTTCACAGGAATGACGGAAATCCTATCTTTTCAGCTTGTTACGAGGCCGTCATTTTTGGGCAGCCTGTCAGACCACGCCCTGGCTGGCCAGGGCATACACCACCAGGCGCTGGAGCATCTTCTCCCTGGCGGAGGCGGGATGATCCAGGGCCAGCCGGACCAGGTACGGTTGGGCCCTTTCCGGCACGGTCCACATTTTCCGGGCCTCGGCCAGGCTGGGCACGGGAATGGCCGCCGCGGACGACATCTTCTCCTTCAGGGCCTTCAAGGCCTTGCCGATGACCAGTTCCTCGGCCGTGAAGTCCGTGCCAAAGGGAAAGGGCGGGAATAGGCCCAGCTTCTTGAACGGCGCGAGGTCGTTCTCCACCCGCTCGGGGTAGTTGTTCCGGAAGCGGTCCGGGATGATGTAGTCGGACCGGATCTTGCCCGCGGCCTTGGCCTGGGAAAGGAGTTCATCCTGGAAGCGGCTGTCCGCGACGTTCAACATCTCGGCGATGCACTCGGCGTCGGTTCTGCTCTTCAGGTTGGCGATGCCGTACTCCGTCACCACCATGTCCCGCAGGTGCCGGGGGATGGTGGAGTGGCCGTAGTTGAACACCACGTTGCTCTTCACGTCCTTGCCCTTGGACCGGACGGCCCGGATCATGAGGATGGACCGGGCCCCGGGCAGGGCGTGGGCCATGGCCACGAAATTGTACTGGCCCCCCACGCCGGAGACCACCTGGCCGTTCTCCAGCCCATCGGACACCACGGCCCCGGTGAGGCAGGCCATGAGCCCCGCGTTGGCGAATCGCCCGTGGCTGCGCTGGAGGACTTTCAGCTCCTGGTCGCCGTAAAGCTGGTTCACGTTCTGGACCGTGGTCATGAAGATGGTCTTGCGTTCTTCTTCGCTCATTTCGTTCAGGCTGCGGTAGAAGCTCTCCGGGCCCAGGAAGAACCCGCCGTGGATGAGGATGCCGCCTGCGAGCTTTTCCCCAAGGAAACCGGCGTCCACCACCTTCCTGGCCTCGGGGTCGGCCAGGTCGGCCGAGGCCCGGAGCTTGCCCAGGGAAAGCAGGCCGCCGGCAAGCGTGACCTCCTTTTTCAGGATGCCGAAACGCTTCAGGAAATCCACGTCCGCCGAGGTGAGAGGGTTGTCCACGGCCCCGGAGCGCCACAGGGCGTCCAGGCTGTCCGGGGTCACCTTTTCCCGGATTTTCCCTTCATTGACCAGGCGCTGGATGCGGGCGTCGTTGTAGGTTTTTCGCTTGACCACCCCATGCCGGAGAAGGTGGATGTAGCCGTCCACCAGCATCTCGGTGGAGCCGCACAGACCCTCGGTGAAGGTCTCGGTTCCCCCCACCTCCTCGATGACCGCGCCGAACCGGTCCAGGACCCCGGAGCCGGAAAGGACGTCCTGGTACTGTTCGTTGTGCTCCTGGCGCATGATGAGCCCGTAGACCAGGGCGTCCCCCAGGCTGCCGATGCCGATCTGGAGGGTGCCGCCGTCCCGGATGAGGGATGACACGTACAGGCCGATCATGAAGTCCGGGGTGGATATGTTCATCTTGGGCGGCCCGAACAGGCGGAAATGGTAGTCCGGGTGATCCAGGACCATGTCGAAGGTGTTCAGGGGCACCACGGCGTCGCCGTACATGAAGGGCAGGTTGTTGTTGACCTGGGCCAGGACCGCGACCTTTTTGCCCTGCTTCTCCTGTTCCCGCAGGGCGGCCACGATGTCCAGGGTCACCTCGGGGTTGCAGGAAAGGCTGTACACGCTCTCCCCCTCCACCGAGCCTTCCGCCACGATCTGGGCCACCACGTTCACCCCCCGGCCCAGGATGTCCCGCTTGGCGTGGGTGTAGTTGGTGGAGATGTAGTTCTGCTGGGCCGAAGGCACGTTCAGGAAGCCGCCGGGCTTGAAGTAGAACTCCACGAGGTCGATGTTCCCGGGCATGGTCCCGGCCCGGATGGCCTTCATGTATTCGAGATCCGGGTAGCCTCCGAACACCCGCTCCACAAAGGGCTCCAGGAACCGGCGCTCCAGGTCCGACGACCAGGAGGGCTTTTCCAGGGAAAGGGCCGTGACGATGGTCAGGCGCAGCTTGGGGTCTGCCGCGGCTCGGGAGAAGAAGGTGTTGGCCAGGTGGTTGGGTTTGCCCAGTCCCAGGGGCAGGCCCAGGATGACGCGGGAGCCGACCTTGGACAGAACGGCTTCCACCATGTCGTCGGGATTCGTGAATCGGGCGGGTGCTTGGGTCATGGCGGTCTTTTCCCGGTGCTTGGATCGAAGGCGGAGGGGATGGATTTTCGGGCCAAGGGATGAAACGGAAAAACGGAACCGGTTCTCTTTTTAATACAAAGCGCCAGCGAGGAAAAGGAACTTTTTCTGAGAAGACCGGGCGGCAAGGCCTTTCCGGTCCGTAAAGAATTCCGACGATCGGCCGGCCCCCGCCCCCCTCCGGGGGGACCGGGTTCCCGCGGCCCGGCGGCAGGCAGCCGCCGTCATCGTTCTTGCCGTGCCGGCACCTTTCTTGCTATGTTTTTTTGGGATAAGCTCCCCCGCAGGCATGGAGGAAGACGCATGGAAGACGCCAGGGATCGTTCCGGGGTCAGGGGAGAGCACCTTACCCCGAGGGCCAATTTCAACCGCCGCATGCGCATCGGGGACATCCTGAAGACCGCGGGCATCGTGGACGATGACAAGCTGTCCCTGGCCCTGAAAAAGCAGAAGTCCTCAGGTGAGCGCCTGGGACGGGTCCTGGTGGACCTGGGGGTGCCGGAGGAGAACTTGGCCGCAGCCTTGGCCAGCCAGCTGAACCTTCCCCTGGCCGATGCCGAATCCCTGGGCTTGGACGCCGATGTCACGGGCGCCCTTTCCTCGGATTTCCTCCTGCGTCGCCTGGTGTTCCCCCTGTCCCGGGAAGGCCGCCGGGTCCGGGTGGCCATGGCCGATCCCCTGGATTTCTCCACCATCGCCGACCTGGAGTTCCTGCTCTCGGCCACGGTCCAGCCCGTGGTGGCCACGCCCAGCAACATCCGCAAGATGATCGAGATGGGCCAGGTCCGGGCCCTGAAGGACGTGGACAACCTGAAGGAGGCGGCCGGTTCCGGGGCCATCCAACTCCTGGAGGAGGAGGAAACGGCCGAGGAGGAGTCGGACCTCGCCCAGCTGAAGAAAACCCTGGAGGCCCCGCCCATCGTGCGCATGGTGAACCTCATGCTCTACGAGGCCTACCGGACCAATGCCACGGACATCCATGTGGAGCGCCGGGAGAACGAATCCAGGGTCCGCTACCGAATAGACGGCCTGCTCCAGGGCCGGTTCACCCTGCCGGCCTCGGTCCACGCCGCCGTGGTCTCCCGCCTGAAGGTCATGGCCAAGATGGACATCTCCGTGCACATGCGCCCCCAGGACGGCAGCGCCAAGATTCGCATGGGCGGCCGGAAGATCGACCTGCGCATGTCCAGCCTGCCCACCCTGTACGGCGAAAAGATGGTGGTGCGCCTCCTGGGCAACCAGGACCGCATGCGGAACCTGCCCGAACTGGGCATGCTCCCGCCGGTGAAGGCCCGGTACACGGCCATCCTCCAGCATCCCCAGGGATTTCTGATCGTCACGGGCCCCACGGGGTCGGGCAAGAGCACCACGTTGTACGCCTCCCTGGCCGTTGTGCTGAACGACACGGTGAACGTGGTGACCGTGGAGGACCCGGTGGAGTACCAGATCCCCGGCGTCAACCAGGTCCAGGTGAACAACCGGGCCGGAATCACCTTCGCCTCGGGCCTGCGTTCCATCCTGCGCCAGGACCCGAACATCATCATGGTGGGGGAGATCCGGGACCTGGAAACCGCCGAGATCGCATTCCAGAGCTCGCTCACCGGCCACCTGGTCCTTTCCACCCTCCACGCCAACAACGCCGTCTCCGGGTTCACCCGGCTCTTCGATCTCGGCATCCAGCCCTACCTCCTGGCCTCGTCGTTGAGCGGCATGGTGGCCCAGCGGCTCATGCGCCGCCTCTGCCCGGCGTGCTCCGAGGGCCACGTGCCGGAGGCGGACGTCCTGAAGAGGCTCCAGATAGACCCCGGCACTTGCGTGGGCCTCTTCTACCACGGCCGGGGCTGCCCCGCCTGCCGAAACACCGGCTTTTCGGGCCGGATGGGGGTGTTCGAGGCCCTCACGGTCACGGACGAGGTGAAGTCCCTGGTGATGGAACGGGCCTCAGAGGGGGAAATCCTGGCGGCCGCCCGGGCGTCGGGCATGACCCTCATGGAGGAGAACGCCACCTACCTGGCCCTGAAGGCCCTCACCTCGGCCGAGGAGGTGGTCCGTATCCTGCCCCCGGACGACGTGACCGAAAAGGCCGGCCCCGACTGGCCAAAGCGGATCCTTTCCCTGTTCGAATGACCTCCCCCGGCGGCCAACTCCTGTCCCCGGGCCCCCGCGCCCCGGGGACATCCATGGCGACGAGGCCGACGCCCTTTTGGGGGTGGACGAGGACCGCGAGCCCGTGATCTACATGACCTGCGCAGCCCCCTGGCCTGGGGGCTGTTTCACGAAACAGGCAGGCCATGCACAAGGGGCGGTCCTGGGCGGGCAAGGCCCGAAGCGGGTTCCCCCCTTGACAAAGGGAGGACAGGGGGGCTTTTCTCGTGGACTGCTTATTTGGAAACAGCCCTGGCGCCCCGAAAGAGAAAGGAGCCTTCCCATGAAACTCGCCACCTTCATCCCGGAAAACAGCCGCACGGCCCGGTTGGGGGCCCTGCTCTCCAACGGGGAGACTCTGGCTGACCTGGCCGGCGCGGCCCGGGCCGGCCAGGGCAAGGCCCCGGCGTTTCTCTCGGACGCCATCCGGCTCATGGAGGCCGGGGAAAAGGGCCTGGATCATGCCCGGAAGGCCCTGGATTTCGCGGAAAGGGAGCGGCCCGAAAGCGCGGTGCACGATCTCTCCGCCGTGCGGCTCCTGGCCCCGGTGCCCCGGCCCCGGACGCTCCGGGACTGCCTGGCCTTTGAGGAACACCTCATAAACGCCACCCAGACCGTGCTCTCCTGGCGGTCCCCGGTCCTGGCCGCGGCCAACCGCTGGGCCCGGAAGATTTCGGGCCGGCCCCTGGTGGGTCCCCCCCGGGTCTGGTACGAGATCCCCATCTACTACATGGGCAACCCGGACACCGTGGTGGGCCAGGAGGCCGACATCCTGTGGCCCCGGTACACGAAGATGCTGGACTACGAGCTGGAGTTCGGGATCTTCATCGGCAGGGAGGGCAAAGACATCCCCCGGGACCGGGCCATGGAGCACGTGTTCGGCTACACCGTGTACAACGACTTTTCCGCCCGGGACATCCAGATGCGGGAGATGGCCGGGCGGCTGGGGCCGGCCAAGGGCAAGAGCTTCGACACGTCCAACGCCCTGGGGCCGTACCTGGTCACGGCCGACGAGGTGCCCGACCCCTACAATCTTGCCATGGAGGCCCGGATCAACGGAGAGGTCTGGTCTTCGGGCAGCTCGGCGGGCATGCACCACCGGTTCGCCGACATCATCGCCCACATTTCCATGTCCGAAACGCTCCACCCCGGCGACTTCATCGGTTCCGGCACCGTGGGCGGGGGCTGCGGCCTGGAGTTGGACCGCTGGCTGAAACCCGGGGACGTGGTGGAGCTTACCGTGGGAAACCTGGGGACCCTGCGTAACCGGGTGGTCCGGGAAGAGAAGGGAACATGATGCAGGAAAATCCGGAACAGAAGGGTGCCGGGGTCATGCCGGAAAAGGGCATGGGCGCGCCGGTGGGCCGGGCCGCGCCCATGGCGTCCCGGGCCCTGGCCCGTATGGTGAAGAACCTCCACCTGTACAACACCCGGGCCGTGCTGCCGGACGGGGACCGGCCCATGGTGATCCTGGCCTCCCACGGCACCCTGGCCGCTCCCATGCCGGCCGTGGCGGCCGTGGCCCGGCTCTGGGCGGAAAACGGCCTCTCGGACCGGGTGGTGGGCTTCTACCCCCATCCCTCCTTCCTGATGATCCCCGGAATTCGCCAGCTCTTCGAGTACGTGGGGACCCCCAGCCGGGTCTACGATGTGGACAGCCTGGTGAAGCTGTTGAAGGAGGGCAAAATGCACCTGGCGGGCACTGCGCCCGAAGCGGTGAACTGCAACTTCACCTGGGACGAGTACGTGGCGCCGCTCAGGAACGCGGGCATGCTGGAGGCGGCCATCCTGGCCGACGCCACGGTCTGCCTCATGGCCCACCTGGGGGGCGACGCCTGGGCCTGGCGGCTGAAGCTCCCCTTCGGCCTCACCGTGCCCATGACAGGCGGGCTCTCCGGGGTGAACGTCCAGTTCCCGCCCTTCCGCCGCATCAAGGACTACGGAGTGATCTTCCGGCGGTACCGTCCCGGGACCACGGCCGCCCGCCTGGGCGGCCTGCCCCGGCGGCAGCGCCACATGCTGCTTCGGGTGGAATTGGAAAAGATCCGCAACCAGCTCCTCCTCATGACCGACGAGCTGGCCGGGCGCATGGGCAAATCCTAGCAGGCTGCCCTGCAACAAGTCGTCATCCCGGCGAAGGCCGGGATCCAGGGCCTTTGTAACCTATTGAAAAGACTGGACCCCGGCCTTCGCCGGGGTGACGGTTGAGAGTGGTTTCAGGGCTTGTTGCAGCTTCATTTTTTTTGATTGCCCAATGCCTGTTTTTCAACAGGCTGATAGAAGCACCCCCCGGGAGGGGCTACCTCTTCAGCTCCCGGATCTTCTCAATATCCTTCGTCTTGCCCAGAAGCATGAGGACGTCCGAGTCCTTGATGACGAAATCCGGGGGCGGGACCAGGATGAAGTTTTCGGGCACCAGCTCCTTGATGGCGATGATGTGGACGTTGTAGCGGGCCCGGAGGTTGAGTTCCCGGATGCTCCTGCCCACGAACTCCGTGGGCGGGCCGGCCTGGATGAGGTCGTAGTCATCGGACAGGGGCACGAAGTCCAGCACGTTGGGCCGCACCAGGGACCGGGCCACCCGCCTGGCCATTTCCCGTTCCGGCTGGATGATCTCCGTGGCCCCCACCTTTTTCAGGATCTTGCCGTGATCATCGTCCACGGCCTTGGCCAGGATGCGGCGGATGCCGATTTCCTGGAGGTGGAGGCAGATCAGGATGCTGGTGGAGATCTTGGCCCCCGTGGACACGATGATCCCTTCCATCTCGGAAAGTCCCAGGTTTTCCAGGGTTTCCCGGTCCGTGGCGTCCGCCACCACGGCCTCGCTGGACCAGGGGTCGATGGCCTGGACCCGGGCCCGGTCCGAGTCGATGGCCACCACCTCGTTCCCTTCCGCGAACAGGGCCCGGGCCGCGTGGAATCCGAAGGTCCCCAGGCCGATAACAGCGAATCTTTTCATGGCGATCATCCCATCCGTTTTTCATCACGGCGTTTCCGAAGCCGTCATCCGGTGACGATGAGGCAACAAACCGTCATCCCGGCGAAGGCCGGGATCCAGGGCCATGGTAACCTATTGAAAAGACTGGACTCCGGCCGTCGCCGGGGTGACGGCCGGGTGTATTCCGGACCTTGTTGCCGCTTCATCATCCGTCATCCGATCATGATGTTCTCTTCCGAATATTCCACCCCCCGGGGCGTGCCCGCGCCCACCACGATGTAGGCGAAGGTCAGCACCCCCACCCGGCCCACGATCATGGTGAGGATGATCCAGGCCTTGCCCCAGGTTCCCAGAAAGGGGGTGAGCCCCATGGACAGCCCCACCGTCCCGAAGGCCGACACCGTTTCGAACAGCACGGAAAGAAACGGCGCGGAACCCGCCCCGGTGTGGAACACCGTGCCCCCCACCAGGAGCATGAAGAGAACAAAGCCGATGATCCCCCCGGAGAGGAGCAGGAGCGACATGCTCCGGGTGACCGTTTCCTGGGGAATGCTCTTCCTGAACAGGTTCACCCGTCCCTTCTGGCCGATGCGGGAGATGGTAAAGACCACCAGAAGGGCCAGGGTGGTGGTTTTCACCCCCCCCCCGCAGGAACCCGGCGAGGCTCCCACGAACATGAGGAAGATCATCATGGCCAGGGTAGCGTGGCCCAGGGAGGCTATGTCCACGGTGTTGAACCCGGCGGTGCGGCAGGTGACGGACTGGAACACCGAGGCCATGATGTGGTGGAGAAACGAGGTGTGGGTCAGGCTGGCCTCCCGCTCCAGGAGAGCGAAAAGTACAGCCCCCGCCACCACCAGGATGCCCGAGGTCCAGAGCACGGTCCGGGTCTGGACCGAGAGTTTCCGCCGCACATCCCGGCCCGTCCACCGGTTCCACAGCTCGTAGAGAACGGGGAACCCCAGGCCCCCGATGATGATCAGGGTACCCATGACCGCGTTCATCAGCAGGTCGTCCCCCCATGGGGTCATGGAATCCGGGTACAGGGAAAAACCGGCGTTGCAAAAGGCGGAGACCGAGTGGAACACCGAGGACCACAGGGCCTGGCCCGGGGGGAACGTTCCCGCGAAACGGAAGAACAGGAGCACGGCTCCGGCCGTCTCGGCCGCCGCCGTGAAGGCCAGGACCCCGAACAGCAGGTGGTAGATGTCCTTCCTGGGGGAATGGGAAAAAATGTTCTGGAGGACCATGCGCTGCTTGAAGGACACCGCCTTGCCGATCCACCGGAAGAGTATCACGGAGAAAGTCATGACCCCCAGGCCCCCCAGCTGGATGAGGACCAGGATGACGGCCTGGCCGAAGGGGGAGAAGAAGGTTCCCGTGTCCAGGACCGCCAGGCCCGTGACGCAGACGGCGCTGGTGGCGGTGAACAGGGCGTCCATGGGAGGGATGGCCCCGTCCCTCGTGGAGACGGGGAGGATAAGCAAAAGCGTCCCCAGGGCGATGAGGGACAAAAAGGAGACAAGCACCAGGGTGGCGGGATGGGGCTTGTAGTTTTTCCCGGGCTGGCGGCCCCCGGTGGCGGGTTTGGGCATGGCTTATGGGTCCGGAGTGAAGGGCTGACAGGCTGCAGGCCCGAGGTCCCTGCCCCAGGGAGGGCCGGAACCGGACGGCCTATAAGAATACCACCGAACGCCCACACAAAAAAGCCCCGGGAAAAAACCCCGGGGCCCGGCTTTTGGAAGAGGGGGCCTGTCCGGCGGGCCGGCCCCCGATTTTTGGCCTAGTGCTGGATGCCCATGTGGTCCAGGAGTTCGTTGTTCCTGCGGCCGGTGATCTTGAGGCCGTACACCTTCTGGTATTCGGTGATGCCTTTGCTGGTGATGGGGCCGAACAGGCCGTCCACCTTGAAGTCATAGAGCCCCATGGGCTTCAAGACCTTCTGGACCTCGGTGATCTGGCGCTTGCGTTCCTCCCAGGAGATTCTGGAGGCCTTCCGGGGCGCGGCATCCCTCATGGGCGCGGCCTGCTCCACCATGGGCTTGGCTTCGGCCGTGGCCGCCATTTCGGGTTCGGGCTTGGCCACCGGTCTGGCCGGGGCCGCAGCCACCATGGGGGCGGCCCTGCCCCGTTCCCGGCGGAAATCGGCCAGGTAGCGCCGGACCTCGGTGAGCAGTCCCGGCGGGTAGAGGTCACCCGAAAGGTCGTCGTAGATGGTCATGGCCCTGGCCATGATGGCCTTCCTGGCCTCGGGGGTCATCTGGACGCTTTCCAGGCCGTAGCGGATCATGCCCTCGATGCACTTCTCGTTGTCTTTGCGGGTCTCGACGCAGAACTGGGTCTGGGTCTCGGGCCGTTCGGCCTCCAATCTCTGGCGGTATTCCCCGGGCAACTCCCGCCACGTCTTGAGGTCCACGATGAGGGCCGCCGGGGCGTAGCGGGTCTTCATGGTGTTCATGTACTTGCAGGACGTGTACATCTGGCTGCCCACCTGGAAGATGGCCGGCCCGATGTTGGAGTCCACGATACCGGTGCGGTATCCCGTGTTGGCCTCGGTGGGGGGCATGGGAATGGGGGTGGCGCCCAGGGCCTTCAACATGGCCGTCTCCTGGGGGCCGTACCAGCCCTGGAACCGGGACTTCCTGAAATCCTCCAGGTTGTCGAACCTCCATTTGGCCGAGTAGATCTGGTCGAAGTCCTGGTCGATCCACAACAGGAGCTTGTAGCCGTACTGCTCATAGTAGTAGTCAAAGGTGGGGAACATCTCCGCGCGGATGTAGTCCACCTCCTCCCAGTCGTCGAACAAAAAGGGAAGCCCCAGGACCGAGAACTCCGGGCAGGCCAGGTTGGCCCCGTGCCCGGAAACCCCCGCGCCCTGGAGCTGGCCGATGTGGATCTTGCGCAGGTAGTCCTCATCGTTGCCCATGATCCCGCCCCAGTAGATTTTCCAGCGGAGGTTGTCGTCCGTGTTCCGCTTGGTCCAGGGCAGGATGATGGCCCGCACCTGCTGGGCCCATCCCAGGTTCCTGGGAGCCAGGGTGGCCATTTTCCAACGGATTGATCCCTCGCCCGAGGTGCCTTCTCCTTGAGTTTCCGCCCCGGACGAGAGGGCCGGAAGGAGGAAAAGGGCGCACAGAGCCAACAGTGCCAACCTGTGCCTCATGGAGCATATTCCTTCTAGGGGAAAGGAAAAAGAACCCCGGCGGATATTTTTGCACCGGAGGGTATGGAAAAGACAGGCCATGAAGGGCCGGAGTTTTCGGGTGCGTACATCCGGGAGGGGAGCCCCCCCCGGAAACGGGGGACGTTTCGATTATGGATTCGATGGAACAAGATTAGGGTTTTTTGCCCGCATAATCAAGCGCTAAATCATTTCCCGGAAAGCGGACCGGGCCTTCCCATGGCTCGGCCGGAAAGGGGAAAAGGCCCCGCGCTCCCGGCCCGCCGGTCATAGCCAGCGCCGGACCCGGGATTTCAGGATGGTCTCGAAGGAGCCGTTGCCGTCCAGGATCATCTCCACGAGTTCGTCGTCGCCGGCCAGCTTCTTCACCACCCTGGGATTTTCCTCGATGAGCCGGGCCAGCTCCCGGTCCTCCAGAAACTGGCCCACCTTTCCGGAGGTGAACACCTGCTGGAGGGTGTCGAAGACCTGGGCCTTGATGTCCGCAAAGGTGATGCGGTCCGAGAGGATCCTGTCCACGTTGGCCTCGTCGGCCATGATGAGATCCACGATCTTTTCGTTCTGGAAGTAGACCATGAGGCGGTTTCTCATCATGCGGCGCACCGTGGCCCGGTCCGCCAGAATGTCCTCGATCATCTTCCTTTCCTGGCTTTCGTTCGCGGCCTCGGCGTACCGGGGCTCCTGCACCTGGGAGGTCAGGCCCTTCAAGTCCAGGTAGGGGAAATAGCGGATGGCGATGTTGGCCAGGCGCACGGGCACCGAGCCGCCGGGGTGGCCCCGGTGAATGTAGGTCACCCGGGTCGTGGTGCGGCCGATGTACTCCAGGATGTACTGGCCCGTGAGCTCCGTCATCCGCACCACGCCGTCTATTTCCGGGACCTCGGGGTCCGTGACCGCGTAAAAGTCCACCACGGCCCGGCCCGTGTCGAAATCGAGATTCACTTCGTTCTTCACCAGGATGTCCCGGTCCGCCACGGGCCAGGGGAGGCCCATCCGGCAGTAGACCTCCTTGGCGTAATTGCCGAAGTCGTGGATCTCCCTGGCTTCCTTGCAGTTGGGAAACCACTCGGTGTAGCCCGGGATGTCCTTCAGCACCTCGCCCACCACCTCCAGGCGCGCCGGGAGAAGCGTCACGGCCTTGTATTCCTTCACGTCCGTGCCCTCGAAGGACCGCTGGTAGGCCTTGACGCCCCGCCATTCGTAGATCTGCTCCCAGCCGCCCGGAAGCCCCGCCGACAGGGCCGGGGCCGAGAGGAGGAGTGTCAGACAAAAGGCCGCTATCCTTTTCATGATGTCGCTCCCTGCTTGAGTTTTTTGTGATAAAGGCAAAAGGAAGTCATGGAAAATATACAAGATTCGTGCCGCAAGGCCGTCCGGGGCCCCAAGGCCCGCCCCGCGCGGGCCCCGGAGAGTCCGTCCTCCGCCCCCTTTCCGGCGGCCGGGGTCTTTTTTCCCGGGCCCGGAACCTTCCGCCCCATCCGGCGGTTTGCCCCCGGCCCTGGAAAAGTGCTATGCTTTTGTCGGCTTGGGCGGCGGGCGCCGCCCCTTCCCCGCTTCCCCCTCATGACCGGAAAGAGAGAACCATGCACCTGGCCCCATCCTCCTTCGTGAAGAGCCGCCTCGCCCGCCTGAACCGCTCCATTTCCATTCCCGCCGACGTTTCCGGCCTGGTTTCCGTGTCCCCCCGGGAGGGCGATCCGGCCGGGGGCGGCCTCACCGAAAAGGAGGTGGAGCGCATCTGGGGCCGGGTGGAGGACCTCTACCGCACGGGCCTGCATCCGGCGGCGGGGCTTTGCCTCATCCGGGGCGGCCGGGTGGTCCTGGACCGGACCATCGGCCATGCCCGGGGCAACGGCCCGGAGGACGGACCGGACGGGAAAAAGGTCCTCGCCAGCCCTGAGACCCTGTTCTGCTGGTTCTCGGCCTCCAAGGCCGTCACGGCCATGGTGGTGCATCTCCTGGTGGAGGATGGGAAAATCCACCTCCTGGACCCGGTCTCCCACTACCTCCCGGAATTCGCGGTCCATGGCAAGGGGAACGTGACCGTGCAACAGATGCTGTGCCACCGGGGGGGCATCCCCATGATCCCCACGGGTACGGACCCTGAGATCCTCTACGACTGGGACCGGGCCGTGGCCTTCCTTTCGGCCTTGAAGCCCGCCCACGGCCCTGGCCGCCAAGTGGCCTACCACGCGGTCACCGGCGGGTACATCCTGGGGGAGATCGTGCGCCGGGTCACGGGAAAGGAACTGAACCAGGTCCTGAAGGAACGCATCACCGGGCCCCTGGGGCTTCCCACCTTTGCCTACGGCGTGGCCAAAAAAAACATGGCCCGCCTGGCCCAAAACCACTTCACCGGCCTCCCCGTGCCCTTTCCGGCCTCCACCATCGTTCAGCGCGCCCTGTGCCTGCCCTGGGAGCGGGTGGTGGACATCTCCAACCAGCCCCCATTCTACCAGTCCGTCATCCCCTCGGCCAATCTCTGCTCCACGAACTGGGAAATGGCCCGGTTCTACCAGATGCTCTTGAACGGCGGGGAGTTGGACGGGGTGCGCATCTTCTCGCCCCTGACCATCCGCCGGGCCCTCATGGAGCCGGGCAAGCGGTACGTGGACCGGGTACTCCTGCTCCCCATCCCCTACAGCCTGGGCCTCATCCGGGGAGGCTTTCCCATCTCCCTGTTCGGCGTCAACGCCTCCCAGGCCTTCGGCCACTCGGGCTTCATCAACTGCATCTCCTGGGCCGACCCTTCCCGGGACATCGCCGTGGCCCTCCAGAACACGGGCAAGCCCCTCCTGGGCTCCCACATCCCGGCCCTGGTGAACCTGGTGGGCAGCATCACCCACAACTGCCCCCGAATCCGCAGCTGCCGCCAGGTGCGCCGGATCTACGAACCCGTGGCGGCCTGAGGGACTGGGGAAAAGGAAAAGAATCCGCCGGTTACGCAGAAAAGGTTGAATCGGCAGCCAAAAGCATGGCCGATAGGGAAGCGGCCCGAGCAGGTCCCCTCCCTTTGAAAAAGGGGGGGAAACCTGCCTCGGGCTTTGTCATCCATTCGGAAGCCCCCCCCGGCCCGCCTTTGATCTGCGTAATCTGCGGATTCTTTTTGCTTTTTCAAATACTCCAAGGCCACCCGGCGTTATCCCCTCACCCAGGCCACCGGGGCGGGTTTGCGGCTGGTGGTGCGGGACCATTTGTATTTGGGATGCCCCAGGGTCAGGCTGGCGAAGACCTTTTTGCCCCGGGGCAGGCCCACGAGTTTCCTCAGGTTCGGGAGGAAGCGGAGCGCCACGGTGACGAACCCCAGGTAGCAGGTGCCCAGGCCCAGGGCGTGGGCGTGGTTGGTGATGGTGGCAGCCGCGATGTTGCAATTGTCGCAGGAAAAGCTGCTCCGGGCCGGGCCATGGATGAGGATGAGCGCCGGGGCGTTGTGGCAGATGAAGTCCCGGCCCCGGGCGGATTCCTCCTGGTAGTACTCCATGCCGTCGGCATATTTGAGCATCCCCGCCCCGACCCCCGAGGCCCGGGCCGCCCAGAGGGCCAGGCGCACCGGGCCGGACTGGGTGAGGCGATAGGCGCCCTTGCCCAGGCCGAAGATGCGGCGGGAGATCTTTTGGATCACGGCCCGGTCCGTGATGACGATGTAGCCCACGTCCTGGTCGTTGGAGGCCGTGGGGCTGTACCGGGCGAGATCCAGGAGCCGCTGGATGGTCTTTTCCGCCACGGCCCGGTCCTTGTACCGCCGCACGCTCCGCCGACTGCGGATGACCTCCTCGAAGCCCTCGGGGTCCAGGAGCTTGGGCCGGACCGGCGTGGCCTGGCCCATGTCCAGGGCATCGTGGATCACGGCCCCGGCCGGGCATATGGCCAGGCAGTGGGAGCACCGGTTGCATAGCTCGGGATAGGCAGGATCGGGCGCGCCGTCCTTTTCCCGGAACACGCCGGAAACGCAGTCCTTCACGCAGAGCAGGCATTTGGTGCAGAGGGTCTCGTCCACCCGGATGGTGGTCATGGCTGTTCCCTTCCTCTTGAATGCATGTCCGACGGAAGGATCCTGATCATGGCCTTCCGCCGCGGATGCCGGAGTGATCCGGGGTCACCGGACGGCCGGAGCATAAACCAAAACCCGCTGGACGCGCAACCATCCGGGGAGGCGGGAAGGCCGGATGAAACAGGGCCTTTCCCCTGGGGCGGATTCCCGGTTTTTTCCCCGGGAGTTTTGGGGTAGACTGGGATCTGTTCCTTTCCTGAACTTCTCATCGGGCGAATCCATGGACAGGCGGATGAATCCCTATTCCCGGGGTGGGCGGCTCGTGGTGGCGCTTCTTGCTGGTCTGGCGCTTTTCGGGGCCGGGTGCGCGACCATGAAGCAACGGGTGAACGAGGCCTGGGATGCCCAGAGCCAGAGGGTGAGCGAGGCCATCGAGGCCCACGAGGCGGCCAAGGCTCCGGTCACCAGCGACTTGGCCCTGCGCCAGCGTCTGGCCGAGAGCCACACGGGCTTCGCCTCCCTCCTCGTGAGCGCTGCGGACCGCATCAAGGAGTCCTGCCCGGACCTGGAAACCAAGCGCCGGGCGGTCCAGTGGAAGGCCCGGGCCGTGCCCCTCTACGGCAGTCTGGTGTCCGCCCCCAACTCCCGGGTGGCCCTCATGGACGTGCTCACCTTCACCTCGGGCATGGCGTATTCCCTGGAATCCGGCGAGGCGAGCGAACTGTTCGGCGGCTGCCAGGCCGTGGCCGTGGAAGCCGCGCAAAAGGCCCGGGACCGGGCCTGGGCCATTGCGGCGAGCCTCCTGTCCCCGGAGGCCCTGGCCACCGTGGAGCAGGACGTGGATGCCTGGGTCCGCACCCATTCGTACTTCGATGTGGGCGGGGCCCGGGTCCAGGACGTGCCCGCAGCCCTGGCCGATCCTTCCCGGCCCATGGCCAAGAGCATCCTGAACATCCCCCTTTCGGCCTTTGACCTTCTCTCCGGCATTGACGACGCCACCCAGGCGGTGCGGGAGATGACCCGGGTGGGGGACAAGATCGCCGGTATCGCCGAGTATTCCCCCCAATACGGCCAGTGGTCCCTGGAGCTTCTCCTGTACGACCTCCTGGATGCCCCGGAGGTGCGCGCGGCCCTGGACAGCGCCCGGAGCCTGTCGGAAAGCGCGTCGGCCCTGCTGTCCATGGGCCAGGAACTGCCCCGGGAGATGCGGGCTGACCTCGCCCGCCTGGGCCAGGAGGCGGACCGGCACCGCCAGGCCATGGAAAAGCTCCTGGCCACCACCCGCCAGGCCCTGAGCGAGGGGGACCGGACCCTGGACAAGGCCCGGGGGGCTGCGGAAGACCTCACGACCGCCGCCCGGGAACTGGCCGTCGTGGCCCGGGACATGGGGGAACTCACCGGCAACCTGGACCGCACCGCCGGGATCTGGGGCCGGACCATCGGGGATGCCGGGGATCTCGCCGACCGCCTGGCTCACCGCCCGGTGCCCGGCGAGACCGAACCCCCGCCGGACCTGCTTATGGTGGCCCAGAGGCTGGAGCAGGCCGCGGACAAGTTTTTGCTTCTGACGGACCGCGCCCAGGGGCTGTTGGACGCCGTTGCCCCGGACCAGGCCCTGGCGGGCCTGTCGGGCCTGCTGAACCGGGTTTTCCTCTTTTTATGCCTCCTGATCCTGGTGTTTTTCTCCTCCCTTTTCGCTTATCGGATGCTGGGCAAACGCTTCCTCCGGGGCAAATCGTAAGCCCCGCCCCCCTTGCGGCTTGCCAAAACTTCCACGACTGGTATAAAATTACTACCATTAGGAAAACAGGACATTTTTTCCCAACAATCTTCCCAATCCGGCCATCCGCTCATGAACCACGGAAAGAAAAGGTTTCCGACATGACTTCCCCCCAGCCCGTCATCGCCGTCTGCGGCAAGGGCGGGGTGGGCAAGACGGCTGCCTCGGCGCTGATTTCCCGTGCCATGCTGGACGCTGGCGTGCGGCCGCTTCTGCTCATCGACGCGGACCCGGCCGGGGGGCTGGTTTCCGCCATGGGGGAGCGGGTGGAGAACACCCTGGCCGGAGCCCGGGCCCGCCTGGTGGCCGCCGCCCGGGGCGCGGGGGACGCGGAGAAGGAATCCCTGGCCAGCCAGTTGGACTACCTGGTTTTGGAGTCCCTGGCCGAGCGCGACGGTTACAGCCTCCTGGCCATGGGCCGCATGGAGGAAAAGGGCTGCTTCTGCCCGGCCAACACCCTGCTCCGGGAGGCCATAGACCTGCTTGTGGGGCCTTTCGCCGTGGTGCTCATCGACGCCGAGGCCGGTCTGGAGCAGATCGCCCGCCAGGTGACCCGGCGGGTGACCCGGGTGGTGGCGGTCCACGACGGCAGCGCCCGGAGCGCGGACACCGTGGGCCTCATCCTGGACATGGCCCCGGGCCTGGTTTCAGCCCTGGGCAGCCGTGTGGACACCCCCATGGGCCTGGACCTGCCCGAAGGCGTGGAATGGCTGGGGGCCATCCCCGAGGACCCGGAGCTTTCGCGCTTCGACCGGGAGCGCCGCTCCCTCTGGGATCTCCCGGCCGAAAACCCCGCCCGCCTCGCCGCCGCCAGGATCGCGGAGAGGCTTTTGGCGCTTGGATGAAAAGAAAAAGAAGTTTGCCGAGATAACCTTTTCCTTCCAACCGAGAGAGGCCCCATGAAACAGCCGAAATTGCCGAGCCTTTTCAAGGAACTGGTGGATATGCCCGTGTCCAGGCTGGTGGACCAGGCCCAGGAGCAGGGCCGCCGCGCCCTGGCCTACACGTGCTCCTACATGCCCGAGGCTCTGTTGAACGTGGAGGGCCTGTGCGGCGTGCGTGTGCGGGCCCCGGGGGTCGTGGGCACTCCCATGGCCGACACCTACCTTTCGTCCGTCATCTGCTCGTATACCCGGAGCCTTCTGGAACTCACCCTGGAGGGGACCTTCGACAGCCTGGACGGCTGGGTTTTCGTGGCCTCCTGCGACCACATGCGGCGTCTCTACGACAACATGGACTACCTCCTCAAGCCGGAGTTCATCCACATCCTGGACGTGCCCCACAAAAGCGGCGAGGCTGCGGAAAAGTGGATGACCGAAGAACTCACGGAACTGGCCGAAAAACTCTCGGACGCCTTTGGCGTGGACACGGGCCCGGAGGCCGTGAACCGGGCCGTGGCCCTCCAGAACCGGTACCTGGACGTCATGCGGGAGCTTTCCGAGATGCGCAAGGAAAAGAACCCGCCCATCTCGGGCGCGGCCTTTTCCACCCTCATGACCACCTCCCTGGCCTCGCCCAAGGACCTGGTGATCGAGCCCCTGGAGGAATTGGCGGCCCAGTTGAGGAAGGCCCCGGGCATAGACGACCACCGGGCACGCCTGGTCCTGGCGGGCAGCCAGTGCGATGACCCCTATTACGTGGGCGTCATCGAGGACACGGGAGGCCTGGTGGTGGCGGACCGCACCTGCACGGGCTCCGTCCCGGCGCTGGCGCCCATCCCCGTGGATGAAAAGAATCCCCTGGCCGCCCTGGCGAAGCGGAGCCTTTCCAACGTGTCCTGCCCCCGGATGATGGAGGATTTCAAGGCCCGGGTGAGCGAGGTTCTGGACGTGGTGAAGGAATACCAGGCGGACGGCGTGGTTCTCCAGACCCTGAAGTTCTGCGACACCTGGGGCGTGGAGGCCGCGCCCATGCTGTCCGCCATCCGGGAGGCCGGGGTGCCGGTGCTCCGCCTCGAACGCGAGTACGCCCTCACCAGCCAGGGCCAGCTCCAGACCCGCATCCAGGCTTTTTTGGAGAGTATGGGCAAATGAGTTTTTTCGATCTTGTTCCCGTGAAACCCACCCTGGCCGAACGGGCCGCATCGGCTGTGGACCACGGCCGCCACTGGGCCCGCATCGCCCTCATGGCCGCGAAGAACGGGCCCGGCCCCATGTCCCGGTTCGCCCAGGGCAAGGACTGGATGAAGCAGATGGCCCGGGCCAACGTGCTTCTGGACATGGTGACCTGCACCCGGTCCGGGGACTATCGCAAGGCCAACGCCCTTGCGGCCGTGGAACTCGTCGCGGGCTTCGGCGATCTCATCGGAGCGCTGGCCACCCGGCCGGACCGCGTGGTCATCCACGAGGACCTCATCCCGCCCGAGATCCTCTTCGCCATGGACCTCGCCC
>JAHJUF010000233.1 GCA_018829095.1 Pseudomonadota bacterium
GATGGAGACGGCGGGCGCTTCGGGGTTCATGAACTCCAGGAGGTTTCTGCCCTGCTTGCGCTGGCGGGCGTAGTCCAGGGCGTGCAGGTAGGCGGCGCTCGCCATGGAGAACCCCTGGATGCCCACGCCCAGCCGGGCCTCGTTCATCATGAGGAACATGGCCCTCATGCCCTTGTTTTCCTCGCCCAGGAGCGTGCCCCGGCACTTGCCCTTGCCGCCCAGAGCCATCTGGCAGGTGGAGGAGCCGTGGATGCCCATCTTTTCTTCGATGGCCGTGATGACCACATCGTTGTCCTCGCCCATGGATCCATCATCGTTCACCCAGATTTTGGGGACGAGGAAGAGCGAGATGCCCTTGGTGCCGGCCGGGGCCCCTTCGATGCGGGCGAGCACCGGGTGGATGATGTTGTCCACCAGGTCGGAGTCGCCGCCGGAGATGAAGATTTTGTTGCCCGTGATGGAATAGGTGCCGTCATCGTTCTTCCGGGCCGTGGTGGAGAGGTTGCCCACGTCCGTGCCGGCCTCGGCCTCAGTGAGGAGCATGGTGCCGCCCCATTTGCCCGAGAACATGTTTTTCAGGTAGAGCTTCTTCTGCTTCTCGGTGCCGAACACCTCCACCAGGTGGCCCGCGCCGTGGGTCAGGCCCGGGTACATGATGAAGGGCATGTTGGCGCCCACGAAGTATTCGCTGCAGGCCTGGGTCAGGATGATGGGAAGGCCCTGGCCTCCCACCTCGGGGTCATCGGCCATGGCCACCCACTCGCCCTCGCAATACAGCTTGTAAGCGCGGTGGAAGCAGGCGGGGACCTTGACCTGGCCGTTCTCCAGCTTGCAACCCTCCCGGTCGCCCTCCATGTAGGTGGGGAGGATTTCCTTGATGGCCAGATTCCGGGCCTCGGTCAGGACGAGGTCCATGGTCTTCTTGTTGAAGTCCGCGTAGAACTCGGTTTTGGAAAGGCTATCGGCTTTCATCTGCTCGAAGAGGACGAAATCCACGTCTCTCCGGTCGGCGATTTGCTGGGCCATGGGTGCTGCTCCTTTCTTCTTCTCCCAAAAGGGGGCGGTTATGTCAGCGCGCCGTTCCGGCGGCTTTGTCTGTTTGGGGCTGTTTGCCGGGCTCGGAAGCCCGCGCCGTCCGCCTTGTGCGGCGGGGGTTTCGGGACATACCCCAAAAAATTCCGTGAACATTACCTAATATTGAAGGACCACGCAACCCCCAAGCAGTTTCAAAGATCAAAGGGCGGGTCAAGCCTTTTTTGAGGGGCGGTCCAGCGGAGAAAGGGACGGCAGGGGAGGGGGGTCAGGAGTCCACAGCCTCGCCGCTCACCTGGAACCGGCGGACAAATCGGCGGTCCAGCCAGTCCTTGAAACGGAAGAGGGCCCGGCCCGAGAGAACGAGGTCTTTGCGCCGCAGAATGCCCCGGCCGTCCCCCAGGTTGAAGATGAGGAGATAGGCTCCCCCCGGGTCGAAGCTGATCAGGGGCCTGCCTTCGGCCTTGGCCAGGAGGTTTTGCCACAGCACGGGGTTCTCCCGCACCGCGTACACCCCCACCTTGTCCAGGCGGCGATCCGAAAGGGTCACGCAGTCGCCCCCGCCGAAAAGTTCGGGGTGGCCCACGCTCTGGAGGTGGCGGTTCACCAGGAGGGAGCCGTCTTCGGAAACAGGGAGCCCGGATTCGGCCAAAAGGCGCGGGGCGCGGGTGCCCCAGGCCAGGAAGATCAGGTCCGCCTCCAGGCTCCGGCCGTCTTCCAGTCCGACCCGGCCAGGGGCTATGTCCCGGGCCAGGGGCCCTTGGATGATCTCCGCGCCCCGGCTGGTGAGGGATTTCAGGACCAGCCGCCGGGCCTTGTCGGGATATCCCTGAAGCAGTTGGCCCCCGGCGGCCAGGATCACCTGGGGTTTCCCACCTTGGTCCAGGATTCTCTTGAGGATGTTGCCGCAAAGCTCCGCCCCGGCCGGGCCGCCTCCCACCACAACCACCCGGGGGCTCCCGGATTTTAGCTTCAGGGCCCGGTCCAGGGCATGGCGGGCGGCCAGGAGGTTGTCGATGGGCTTGACGGGAAAGATCCCCGAATCCGGGGAAAATTTTTCCGAGCCGGGAATTTCGCTCCCCAGGTTCAGGGAGGCGATGTCGTATTCCAGGCGCTGGCCCGAGGCCAGGACCAGGCTGCGGTTTTGGGCCTCCACGGCCGTCACGCGGCCGAACACCACCTCCGCGCCCCGGTCTTTGGCGGTCTTTTCCACGTTGAACCAAAGATCCCGGGGTTCGTAGGTCCCCCCCAGCATCCCCGGCCCCATGCCCGAATAATAATGAAAGGGCCCTGGCGTGACCAGGGTCAGGCGATGTCCCTGGCGGACGAATTGGTCCGCGTGGACCAGGGCCCCCAGGTGGACGTGTCCGCCTCCGGCCAGGACGATGTGCTTTGAACCCATCTCAAAAATCCTTTTCTGCTGCGGCGGGCTGCAAAGCCCGATGGCGGCGTTATCGCCCCAAAAAGATCCTCAGCGTGGCGCTGCCACGCCGCCGGTCCTTTTTCGCCCGCCTCCTTGCCCTCGAACTTTTCGCTCCGCCTCACTACGAAAAACCTTTTTGAGAGGGGTTCTTCCCATGGGGATGTTCCCTGGTTACTTGGGCCCGGGGAGCTTGGAGAACACCAGGCGGCCGCCCAGGTAACCCGCCACCCCGGCCGCCGCCAGGACGCCCAGGTGGACCAGGAGGAACCAGCCCCTGGGTCCGGCATCCAGGAGAACCTGGGGATTGGCCACCAGCCAGATCACCAGGGCCAGGGTCCCCACGGTCACGATGCAGCCGGAGATCATCTTGCCCATGAACACCTTGCTCATGTTGGCGCCGTAGCGGTTTTTCCAGTCCAGCCAGCCGGACAAGAGCACCAGGGGCATGGATATCGCCACGTAAAGCAGGGCGTAGAATGCCGCCCGGGAGAGGGCGTCCAGGCCGAAAAAGGCGGACAAAAGGCAAAGGAGGAAGGCAAAGGGCAGGACCCCGTTGGGCGTGTGCACCAGGACGGGGTGGGCGTGGTGTTTCACCATGAGGGAAAACACCCAATCCAGGACGGAGGACATTTTTTCCCGGCCCCCTCCGGAAGACAGGGCGGCGAACCGGGCGGGCTCCGCCTCCGGGGCCTTTCCCGCGCCCATTTCCGGGGTTTGGGCCGCGGCGGCCTCCTCCTCGGTGATCTCCACGAATTTTTCCTTGGGAGCGCCGCACATGGGGCATTTGTCAGGTGCTTCATCGCCGGTGTGAATGTATCCGCAAACCAGACATTTCCACTTTTTCATTTCTCTCTCCTCCTGAATGCGGGTTGCCTTTCAGCCTTTCAGCCTTTTAACCATTCAGTCATTCTTGATACCAGCCGGGCAGGAGCTTTGCAAGGAAATGCCCGTTTGCTCCCGGAGGGGTTCGTAGTTATTATGGAATCGTGACGCCCTCATTGGCCCCGGGTTGCCCGGGGCCTTTTCCCGCGTCCCGGAAAGGAACCGGCATGGACGAATCCAGGAAGGTTATTCTGCCCACCGGAGACACGAAGAAAGCCCTGCTTCCGGTGACGGGCATGACCTGCGCCAACTGCTCGGCCAATATCGAACGGGGATTGTCCCGGACCGCGGGGGTGAAGCTCGCGGCTGTCAACTTCGCCTCGGAGCAGGCTCAGGTGGAGTACGATCCCGGGCAGGTGGACATGGGCGCCCTGGTGGACAAGATCCAGTCCCTGGGCTACGGCGTGGCCAAGGCCAACCTGGAGTTCCCGGTGACGGGCATGACCTGCGCCAACTGCGCGGCCAACATCGAGCGGGCGTTGAACAAAAAGGTTCCCGGCGTACTTTCCGCCAGCGTGAACTTCGCCTCGGAGCGGGCCCTGGTGTCCTACATCCCCACCATGACCTCCCCAAGGGAGATTTATGCGGCCGTGGAAAAGGCCGGGTACGGGGCAATTCCCGTGGAGGAGGGCCAAGACGCGGCTGACGCCGAGGCCCAAGCCCGGGCCCGGGAGATCGCGGACCAGACCCGCAAGTTCCTGGTGGGCGCGGCCTTCGCAGCCCCCTTGTTCATTTTGTCCATGAGCCGGGATTTCGGATTCCTGGGACCCTGGGCTCACGCGGCCTGGGTGAACTGGTTGTTCCTCGGCCTGGCCACGCCCGTGCAGTTCTACACGGGCTGGGACTACTACGTGGGCGGGGTCAAGAGCCTGGTCGCCGGGGGGGCCAACATGGACGTCCTGGTGGCCATGGGGTCGTCCGTGGCTTTTTTCTACTCCCTGGCCGTACTCACAATTCCGGCCCTGGGGGGCCATGTGTACTTCGAGACCTCGGCGGTCATCATCACCCTCATCAAGCTGGGCAAGATGCTGGAGTCCCGGACCAAGGGCCGCACGGGCGGGGCCATCCGGGAGCTCATGGGGCTGACCCCCAAGACCGCCGTGATCCTGGAGCAGGGCGTGGAAAAGGAACTCCCCCTGGATCTGGTGGCGCCGGGCAACATCGTGCGGGTGCGGCCCGGCGAGCGCATCCCCGTGGACGGCAAGGTGGTCTCCGGCCGCTCGGCTGTAGACGAGTCCATGCTCACCGGCGAGCCCATGCCCGTGGACAAGGCTCCGGGAGACTTGGTGGTGGGAGGCTCCATCAACGGCCATGGGCTCCTGGATTTCACTGCGGAAAAGGTGGGCCGGGACACGGCCCTGGCTCAGATCATCAGGCTGGTTCAGGAGGCCCAGGGCTCCAAGGCCCCCATCCAGGCCC
>JAHJUF010000234.1 GCA_018829095.1 Pseudomonadota bacterium
GGGGTAATGATCATACAGGTGCCGGCGGCTGGCAATGGGGAGGCTGTCCAGATCCCTCACCAGCCGCCCCATCTTTCCTTCCAGGATCCCACCGCTTACTTTGATCAAAAAGTTGGGGGCCGGGCTGTCGAGCTTCCCGTCCCGGAGCCTGTCCAGAAAAAGGGGGAACGCCGTCTCCGCTTCCCCCCTGCAGATGGCGTCCACGGATGGATGTTCCAGTGCGCTCGGGAAAAAAGTGGGATGAGGCCCGCCCATCACCACCAGGGGGGGGCCGGGGCATGTCTCCTTGATCCGTTTTGCGGCGGCGAACATGTCCAGGTGGTTTCCCGTGAACGTGGACAGGCCCACCACCTGGGGGGCATAGGCTGCCAAGGTTTTTTCCCAGCCCTTTTGCGCCAGCACGAACCGGACATCGTGGCCTTCCTCCTCCAGAAGCTGGGCAAGGAGAAGGGGACCGTTGAGATCCGTCCAGACGTCCTGGAAAAAGGCGATGCGCATCTGCTATCCCATTGAAATTTTTGAAAACATGGCTTCTTGGGCGCAAGGCGAGGCATTGCCCCAAACCTCCCATCGGTTCAGGAAATGCCTGGGGCATGGCAATAATTTTACCAAAACATCAAATCGCCCGGATGCGCATGCTGATGTCCATGGCCCGGGCGGAGTGGGTGAGCGCGCCTGCGGACACGATGTCCACGCCCAGGAGGGCCAGGGTGGGGAGGCGTTCCCCGGTGACGTTGCCCGAAACCTCCACCAGGGCCCGGCCGCTGATGACTTGCACCGCCTCGGCGATGGTTTCGTCGTCCATGTTGTCCAGCATGATGACGTCCACCCCGGCGTCCAGAGCCTCGGCCACCTGGTCCAGGGTCCCGGTTTCCACCTCCACCCGGGTCAGGTGATGGAGGTTTTGCCGGGCCTTTTCCACGGCCTGGGCGATGCCCCCGCAGGCCGCGATGTGGTTGTCCTTGATGAGCACCCCGTCGAAGAGCCCCATGCGGTGATTCGACGCGCCGCCCACCCGCACGGCGTACTTTTCCAGGACCCGCCAGCCCGGAGTGGTCTTCCGGGTGTCCGTGACCCGGACCCCCAGGTTCCCGGCCTGGGACGCGAAACGCCGGGTCTGGGTGGCTACGCCCGAAAGGCGCTGGAGGAAGTTCAACGCCGTGCGCTCGCCGGTCAAAAGCGCCCGCATGCGGCCCTCCACTTCCGCCAGGACAGCCCCCGGGGCCAGGGAATCGCCGTCCTCGCAGGCGGGGAGGAACTCCACCTCCATGTCCAGGAGGGAAAACACCGTTTCCGCCACCTCCAGGCCCGCCACCACCAGGGTTTCCTTGGCCAGGATCACGGCCCGGCCCATGGCGTCGTCGTCCACCAGGGCGTCGGTGGTCATGTCCCCGGTGCCCACGTCCTCGGCCAGGGCCAGCTCCACCAGGGCGGCCACCCCGGAAAGGGCGTTCCACTGGGGGGCCCAGGCCCGGACCAGGGGGTCCTGCCGCGATTTCTTCCTGTCATCCCTGGGCATGGAGTTCCCTCACTTTCGCCAGGTTTCCTTCCAGCCGGACCTTCTTGCCGGAGAACTCCTCCACCTGGGCCCGGACCTTTTCCCGCACGTCTTCCGGGGCCTTTTCCATGAAACCGGAGTTTCCGAGTTTCTTTTCCGCCTTGCCGAGTTCACTGCCCAGCTTGGCGAGTTCCTTTTCCAGGCGGGCGATTTCCAGGTCCCAGTCCATGACCCCTTCCAGGAGCACGTACACCGCATGGCCGGCCGCCAGGGCCGAGGCCGCGCCCCGGGGCCGGGCCGCGTCCGGGTCCACGGAAAGCGAATCCAGGCGGGCCAGGTTTTCGATCAGATACCGGCTCGGTTCCAGGGCCCCGGCCTCCGCGCCTTCCGGGGGATGGACCACCACGGAAAGGGCCTTGCCCGGGGGGATATTCATCTCGGACCGCACGTTCCGGATGGCGGTCACAAGCTCCATGATCAGCTCCATGGAGCCCTCGGCTTCGGGGTCGGCCGGGAGGCTGTCCGGGAAAGACGCGTCCATGATGGAGCCCTCGGTCCCCGGCAGGCGGTGCCACAGCTCCTCGGTGACAAAGGGGATGAAGGGGTGCAGCAGCGTGATAATCTCCCTGAAGGCCAGGCGCTGGGCGGCCAGGGTGGCCGGGCGCTGGGCGGCCCTGGCCTCCTCGTAGAGCACGGGCTTGATGGCTTCCAGATACCAGTCGCAGAACTCGTGCCACACGAACTGGTACAGGGCCCCGGCCGCCTCGTTGAACCGGTAGGCGTCCAGCTCCTTTTCCACGGTTTTGGCCACAGCCGAAAGCCGCGACAAAATCCACCGGTCCGGGAGAGTGGCCGTGCCCTCTTTCGGCGCGGAAAAATCCGGGTCCTTGATGCTTCCCACGTGGTGGAGGGTGAACCGGGCCGCGTTCCACAGCTTGTTGATGAAGTGGCGATAACCCTCCACCCGGTCCACGGACATTTTCACGTCACGGCCCTGGGCTGCGAAGGCCGCCAGGGTGAACCGGAAGGCGTCCGTGCCCATCTCATCCATGACCTCCAGGGGGTCGATGACATTGCCCTTGGACTTGGACATCTTCTTGCCCTCGGCGTCGCGCACCAGGGCGTGGATGTACACGTCGTAAAACGGCACGTCCTCCATGAAGTGGAGCCCCATCATCATCATCCGGGCCACCCAGAAGAACAGGATGTCAAAACCCGTCACCAGGACGGAGGTGGGGTAGTAGGTCTTCAGGAGGTCGGTGTTCTCCGGCCAGCCCATGGTGGAAAAGGGCCACAGGGCGCTGGAGAACCAGGTGTCCAGGACATCGGTTTCCTGGACCGGGTCTGCCGCGCCGCAGTCCGGGCAGCGGTCCGGGTCCTCCATGGACACGATGAGCTTTCCGCAGGCCGCGCAGTTCCAGGCCGGCACCCGGTGACCCCACCAGATCTGCCGGGAGATGCACCAGTCCCGGATGTTCTCCAGCCAGTCATAATAGGTCTTGGTCCAGTGGCTGGGAATGATCTTCGTCCGGCCGTCGCGCACGGCGGCGAGGGCTTTTTCCGCCAGGGGCTTGGCGGCCACGAACCATTGCTTGGACAGGTTGGGCTCCACCACGGTCTTGCACCGGTAGCAGTGTCCCACCGCGTTTGAATGGGGCTCCACCTTTTTCAGGAAGCCCTGTTTCTCCAGTTCGGCCACCAGGTTCTTCCGGCACTCGTAACGGTCCTGGCCCTGGTAGGGTCCGGCCTCGGCGGTCATGGTTCCGTCGTCGGCAATGACCTTGACCGAAGGCAGGCCGTGGCGGACGCCGATCTCGAAGTCGTTGGGGTCGTGGGCCGGGGTGACCTTCAAGGCCCCGGTGCCAAAGGACCGGTCCACGTACTCATCCCGCACCAGGGGGATCTCCCGGTTGACGATGGGCAGGAGGAGATTCCGGGTCTCGCCCTGGTAGCGTTCATCCTCCGGATGCACGGCCACGGCCGTGTCCCCCAGCATGGTCTCGGGCCGGGTGGTGGCGATGACCACGCCGCCGTTGCCGTCCGCATAGGGGTAGAACAGGTGCCAGAGGTGGCCCTGCTGCTCCTCGTGCTCCACCTCCAGGTCCGCCAGGGCGGTCTGGCACCGGGGGCACCAGTTGATGATGTAGTCGCCCTTGTAGATCAGGCCCTCATCGTAGAGGGTGACAAACACCTTGCGTACGGCCACGGACAAGCCCTCGTCCATGGTGAAGCGTTCCCGTTGCCAGTCGCAGGAGGCGCCCAGGCGCTTCAACTGGTTGATGATGGCCCCTCCGTATTCCTTGCGCCATTCCCACACCCGCCCGATGAAGGCCTCGCGGCCCACTTCGTGGCGGGATCGGCCCTCGGCGGCGAGCTGCTTTTCCACCACGTTCTGGGTGGCGATGCCCGCGTGGTCCGTGCCGGGCATCCACAGCACGTGGTCGCCCTTCTGACGGCGGTACCGGCACAGGATGTCCTGGAGGGTGATGTTCAGGGCATGCCCCATGTGGAGCTTGCCCGTGACGTTGGGGGGCGGGATGACGATGGAATAGGCCCCCTCCCGGCTGCCGGGCTCGGCGTTGAAATGTCCCTCGCGCTCCCAGAAGGCGTACCAGCGGGCCTCAACCTCCTTGGGCTCGTAGCTTTTTTCCAGATCCATGGTCTCGGTCATGGTGAATGTTCTCCGTGATTCCTTTGGAACCCATCTCAACAATCTTTTCTGCTGCGGTGGGTTCTACCCAAAAAACAGGGCCGCCGAAAACGGCAGGCCCCGGGGTCATAACAAGAAAAGGGGGACCGCTCGGGGTCCCCCAAAATGGAACGAAAAACCCTGGCCGTGAGGAGACTATCTCTCGGCTGCGGCTTTTTTCAACTTTTGGATTTCCCGGATGACGGCCTCCTCCACGGCGGCGGTTACGAGGTATTCCAACCTCTTAACCACCATGTCGCGTACCTCGGCGGCTACCCGGGTGGCAATGGCCTGGGGATCCATGTCCCTCAGGATGTCCGCCGGGGTCTGGCCGGAGCCGGCCTGGCCGACCGGCGTGTCGTAGCCGGGTTCTTCCTCAGGCTCGGCTTCTCCCTCGGAATCACCCAGGTCGATACCGATA
>JAHJUF010000235.1 GCA_018829095.1 Pseudomonadota bacterium
CAGGAAGGAATACCTGGAAGCCATAAGCCAGGACCCTGTCATGGCGGCGGGTCTTGCCGAATTCCGTAAATTCGTCCAGGGACTTGCGAAGGGCGGGGTTCGGCTTGTTTTCTGGGAAACGGCCGGGGATTGCGGCCTGGATGAGTCCATTTTCCTGGACTACGGGCACCTGTCCAGGGATGGCGGCCAGCGGCTGACGGAAGCCCTGTCCCGGGAGATGGAATCCTGGGAAGACCCAGGAACGGTCAGACCGTCCCGGCGAACAGGAACACCGGCCTTCCGCCGTGGACCAGGCGGGTGACCTCCGGGCCCCGGGTCCAGCCCAGGCCACCGGCCCAGCCGGCCTGGGGGGATAGCAGGCCCACCCGCCAGCCGGGATATTTATCCCGGAGACGGCGGGCCACCCGGCTGAAGATGTCTTTGGCCTGGGTCTCGTCCCCCAGGCGTAGGCCATAGGGAGGGTTGATCACCACAAGCCCCGGCCCGGGGGCCAGATCCCGGGGGTCCAGGTAGAAAAAATCCGCTCCGGCTGTGCGGACGGCATCTGTGAAGCCCAGGCGCTCCACCCGGTCCGCCAGAGCCGTGGCAGCCTCCGGGTCCAGGTCCGAGGCGAAGATGGACGGAGACGTGAGGGTCTTGAATTCCTGGGCCAGGGTCTTTTTCTGGTGCTCGAAGGTCTTTTCCGAAAAAGCGGGCCAGGACGGGAACGGGAAGTCCCGAAACCATCCGGGGGGCATGTTCTTGGCCAAAAAGGCGGCCTCCACGGAAAAACTCCCCGTGCCGGCCATGGGGTCCACCAGGGGCATGAGGCCGTCGTATCCGCACAGGCGCAGGATGGCGGCGGCCAGGGTCTGGCGCAGAGGGGCCCGGGCCGGACCGGCAGCTATAACGCCCCGTTTGTGCAGGAGTTCCCCGGACGAGTCCAGGGACAGGACGAACCCGTCCGCCACGCCCCGGACAAACAGCCGCTGGACGTACCCGGCCCCGCCTTCCCGGGCCAGGGGCGCGCGCGCCTGGTCCATGACCCGGGCCACGGCCTCCTCGGTCCGCTCGGCCACCGCGCCCGTGTGGTACAGCCGCGACCCCCGGCAGGAGACATCCACCGCCAGGCGGCAACCGGCCGGAAGCAAAAGCTCCCAGGGCACCCTCTCCACCTCCCGGCTCAGGCGGTCGAAGTCCCGGGCAATGAATCCCGCCACCCGTATGAGGACCCGGGAGGCCGTGGCCAGGCAGAGATTGGCCAGGTACAGGTCCGGCAGGCGGCCGGAGAACTCCACGCCTCCATCCACCACCTCGGTGCCGGGCATGGACAGGGGCAACGCCGCCAGCTCGGCCGCGCAGATCCCGGAAAGCCCCGGTGCCGTGACCGCGAAAAAATCATGCACCTTGGCTTTGACGTGCCGCTTGACTCTCTTGTCCATTCCACTCCCCTTTCCGAAACCGTTTCCCTCCTGCTACCACAAGAAGGCCTCGGGGTCAGTTTTTTCCTGCGGGATGGGCCATTGCGAATTTTTCCGGTTCCGGCATACTGGCCCGGGCGAAGCGGAAAGGGGGGAGTCCGGCCCGGGCCATTTTTCAACAAGACCTGGTTTCTGGCAATCGGCTATAACCAATTGAATATGTTCAGGCTTTAACATGAATGACGAGGTCCGGCAGGTCCCCGGACCATCAACCAACAGGGGGCAAACCGTATGGCCTTGAAATCGGAAACCCTGCACCAGGGACGGGTGTTCACCCTGGTGCGGGAGGAAGTGGATCTTCCCAACGGGCGGCGCGCGGTCCTGGACATCGTGAGGCATCCAGGGGCGGCGGCCATGGTGCCCGTGGACGACAAGGGCCGGGTGCTCCTCCTGCGCCAGTTCCGCCACGCGGCCGGGGGCTTTATCTGGGAGATCCCGGCCGGGACCCTGGAGCCCGGGGAATCGCCCGGGGAATGCGCCCGGCGGGAGCTGGCGGAGGAGACCGGGCAGTCGGCGGCCCGGTGGGACAAGCTCACGGAGATCCTCCTGGCCCCGGGCTATTCCACGGAGAAGATCCACATCTTCCTGGCCCGGGATCTTGCCCCGGACGCCCAGGACCTGGACGCGGACGAAGTGCTCACGGTCCACCCTGTGGAGCTTTCCCGGGCCGTGGCCATGATTTCGGACGGAACCATCGCCGACGCCAAGACCATCTGCGGGGTACTCCTGGCCGCCGCCCTCCTGGGGAGCCCGGCCGGATGAACCCCCTTTACATCCCCCAGGGGATTTCGTATGGTTGGCGACACTTTTTCAGGGTCCCCGGAGTTGGATTCCGGCCCGTTTCCGAGTCCCGGGGG
>JAHJUF010000236.1 GCA_018829095.1 Pseudomonadota bacterium
GCATCCGCGACCACCTGGTCGCTCGTCCGGTCGCGCACCCTCTCGCGTTCGCGCTCGAGATCCTCGGGTCGGATGATCGTGATCGCCTCGGTGACGGTGGCCTGATCCAGGCGGGGGTCTCCCAACCCCCTGGCCAGAAGGTCGGCCAGTTGCTGGTGCACCAGGGCCCCCACGCGGTCTGACCGGGGAAAAGGCTTCATAGGACCATGATCTCCATTTCCGAATCCAGGACCTCACACACGCCCATCTCCTCAATGAGATTCAAAATGCTGTCCATCTTGGAGTTGGCCAGGGCCTGGGAGTTCGTCACAAGGGCGAACCCGATCTCGGCGCGCTGGTGCATGTCGTTGTCCCCGGTCTCGGCCACCGAAGCGTTGAAATTGGCCCGGATGCGGCCGATGACCGCCTTGACCACCTTGCGCTTGCCCTTGAGCGAATGATTCTCAGGCAGACGCAGGCCCACGGTTCCGTATCCGACGACCATCCCGGTCTTCCCCCCGCCCCGGGTCCGATGCCTGGGGCCGGATGTCTGACAACCTGCTAGTCCATCTTGGGCTTGATCTCATCCATCTGGTAAAACTCGATGACGTCGCCCACCTTGATGTCGTTGAAGTTCTCGATGCCGATGCCGCACTCGTAGCCCGTGGCCACTTCCTTCACATCGTCCTTGAACCGGCGCAGTGATCCAAGCTTGCCATCGTAGACCACGGTGCCGTCCCGCACCACCCGGGCCCGGGAACCGCGCTCTATCTTGCCGTCCGTGACGTAGGACCCGGCGATGGTGCCCACCTTGGGGATGGTGAAACTGTCCCGGACCTCCGCCCTGCCCAGGATTCTTTCCTCGTAGGTGGAGTCCATCAGGCCCAACACGGCGGCCTTGATGTCGTTGATCATGTTGTAGATGATGTCGTAGTAGCGGATGTCCACATGTTCCGCGTCCGCAACCTCGGCCACCTTGGCGTTGGGCCGGACGTTGAAAGCGATGATGATGGCTTCCGACACCGAGGCCAGGGCCACGTCCGATTCCGACACCGCGCCCGTGCCCGCGTGGATGATGTTGATGCGGACCTCGCCGCCGGAGAGCTTGTCCAGAGATTCCCTGAGAGCCTCGATGGACCCCTGGACGTCGGCCTTGATGATGAGGTTTAAGTCTTTCACCTCGCCCTGTTGCATCTGCTCGAACAGGTTTTCCAGGGAACGGCGGCTGGATTTGGTTATCTCCAGGTTGCGCTGCTTTTCCGTGCGGTGGGCGGAGACCTGGCGGGCGGCCTTCTCGTTCTCCACGGCCACCATCTCGTCTCCGGCCATGGGCACGCCGGAAAGCCCCAGGACCTCCACGGGGATGGAGGGGCCTGCCGCGTCCACCGGCTTGCCGTGCTCATTCATCATGGCCCGGATCTTGCCGTATTGCGCGCCGCATACCACGGCATCGCCGGCACGGAGCGTACCCTCCTGGACCAGGATCGTGGCCACGGGGCCGCGGCCCGGGTCCATCCGGGCCTCCACCACGTGACCCCGGGCAGGCTTGTCCGGGTTGGCCTTGAGTTCCAGGACCTCGGCCTGGAGGAGGAGCATCTCCAGGAGACTCTCGATGCCTTCCTTCTTCTTGGCGGAAACAAAGGAGAAGATGGTGTCGCCGCCCCAGGCCTCGGGGACCAGGCCCTTGTCCGAAAGCTCGCGCATGACACGTTCCGTGTCCGCGTTGGCCTTGTCTATCTTGTTCACGGCCACGATGATGGGCACCCCGGCGGCCTGGGCATGGTTGATGGCCTCCACGGTCTGGGGCATGACCCCGTCGTCCGCCGCCACCACCAGGACCACGATGTCCGTGACCTGGGCGCCCCGGGCCCGCATGGCGGTGAAGGCCTCATGGCCCGGCGTGTCCAGGAAGACCACCTGGCCCCGGCCGATATCCACCACGTAAGCGCCGATGTGCTGGGTGATGCCGCCGGCCTCCTGATCCGTGACCCGGGTCTGGCGCACGGCGTCCAGAAGCGACGTCTTGCCGTGGTCCACGTGGCCCATGATGGTCACCACGGGGGGGCGGTGGACCAGGTTTTCCGGCTCGTCCTCCTGCCGCTTGACCACGGCTTCCTCCTCAAAGGAGGCGTGGTCGGTCTCGTAGCCGAACTCGGTGGCCAGAAGCGAGGCGGTGTCGTAGTCCAGGGACTGGTTCACCGTGGCCATGATGCCCATGCCTATGAGCTTCTTGATGAGCTCGGCGGACTTGATGCCCATGCGTTTGGCGAGTTCCGCGACCATGATGGCTTCGTCCACCTTGATCCGGCGCTTGATGGCCTTGGGTGTGGTGGCCATGGTCTGCTGGACGCGGAAGGCTTTCTGGCCCTTCTTGCCCTTGCGGTGCCTTCCCGAGGCCGGGTCGTAGAGGGCCGCGCCCTCCACCACCTCCTTCTTGCGGAAGGAGATCTTCTTCTTGAAGAAGCGGGAATCCACCTCGGCTGGTGCTTCGACCGCTTTTTTCTTGGGCTTTTTCTTTCTTTTGGCTGCGGCGGCCTTTTCCGGGTCAGGCGGGGCGGTGGCTCCGGGATCTCTCGGGGCCGGGGGAGGCCCGTAAGGGACCCTGCCGGGGACAACCGGAGGCGGAGTGGGGGCCACGGGCTTGTCCGGCAGGCTGATGATCTTGGCCGGCATGTCCTTCTTGCGCTTCTTTTTGGCCTTGGCGGATTTGTCCTCCTCTTCGGAGGACGGATCGCCGGCCAGGACCTCGGGCGCTACTACGGATTCTTTTCCCGGTGCGTCATCAGGGGCGGCGGACTCCTCTCCGGCCACAGGCACGGCTTTCCCCGCAGGGGCGGAAGGCGCCTCGGCCTCGGGGGCCGGAGGCTCGGCCGGCGGTTCGGGAGCGGCTTCCGGCGGCGGCGCGGGAGCGGGCTTCACGATCTTGGCCGCTTTTTCCCCGGCCTTGGCCTTTTTCCGGGCCGGCTTCGCGGCCTCTTTCCGGGCCTCCTGGGACACCGGGACCTCCGCTTCGGCCTGGGGCGGCTCTGGGGCGGGGGGGGCCTGGGATTCGGGAGTCTGGTCCGCCTCGGCCTGGATCTCCACGGGCTCCGGTGCTGCCTCGGAAACCTCGGGCTGGGGCGGTTCGGCCTGGTCAGCCCGGCGGCGGCGGCGGATCACGCCGGTGGCCACACGCTTTTCCTCCACGCCCTTGTCCTTTTTTTGCAGGAGCTGGCCCTTGATCAATTCGGCCGTCTCCTCGTCCAGGAGGTTCATGTGGTGGGTCACCGGCTCAGGGAGATCCATGCTCTGGACTTTTTCCAGAAACATCTTGTTGGTCATGTTCAGTTCCCTGGCCAACTCATGTACTTTGACTTTTGACATCCAAATCCCCCAGAAGAGACAAATTCTCTCGCGGCCGGCTGTTCCCTACGCCGCTCTTGCCGCGTGCGGCCCACCCAGCCCCGGGCGGGCTATTTTCTTTAGGAGCCGGGATCTTGTCCATCATCCATGCGGCCCTTGATGATCATGAACGGGCCAGCGGCGCATGCCAGGCCGGCCCGGGAATTTCGCTGCAGCCCCCGGATCAGGGGGTTTCGGTCTCTTCCTCCCCAGGAGCGTCCTCCCCGGAGCCTTCCCCTGTGGCCGCCTCGGCATCCGCATCCTCTTCGGTCTCGGCTTCCGCATCTTCCGGAGACTCTTCGGCCTCGGCTTCCGCATCCTCCGGAGACTCTTCGGCTTCCTCAGCCTCTTCCGTTTCGCCTTCCCCGGCCGATTCCTCTTCCACGGCCTCCCCGGAGTCTTCTTCAGCCGGGGTTGCGGGGGCGGCTTCCTGGGCGGCATCTTCCCCGGCCTCCATGGCTTCCATGGCCTCGGCGGCGGACCGGATGATGGCCTCGGGGTCCAGGTCCTGCATGGACTGGAGGAATTCCAGATCCTCGGGATCAGCCTGAGCCAGCTCTTCAATGGAGAAGAAGCCCTTCTCATAGAGGGCGTCGGCCACGGAAACCGCCATGCCCGGCAGGGCCAGGAGGCTGGCGTAGCCTTCCTGCATGGCGCGGTTGTAGGCTTTTTCGTCCTTCACATCCAGGCGCCACCCCGAGAGCTTGGAGGCCAGGCGCACGTTCTGGCCCTTTTTGCCGATGGCCACGGAGAGGAACTCGTCCGGGACGATGACTTCCATGGAGTGGTTGGCCTCGTCGATGATGACCCGGGAGATCTGGGCCGGGGCCAGCGCGTTGCATACGAACTTGGCGCTGTCCGCGTGCCAGGGCACGATGTCGATCTTCTCGCCGCGGAGTTCGTGGACCACATTCTGCACCCGCGAGCCCTTCATGCCCACGCAGGCGCCCACCGCGTCGATGTCCGAGTCCGAGGAGGCCACGGCGATCTTGGCCCGCACCCCGGGCTCCCGGGCCACGGCCATGATGGAGACGATGCCCTCGGACATCTCGGGAACCTCCATCTTGAACAGGTTCATGAGGAAGTTGGGGTGGGTCCGGGACAGGATGACCTGGGGCCCCCGGCCTTCCAGGGCCACGTCCAGGATGTAGGCGCGGATCCGGTCGCCCCGGTGGTACCCTTCCCGGGGGACCTGCTCCCGGACGGGGAGCGCTCCCTCGGTGGTGCCCAGGTTCACGATGATGTCCCCCCGCTCCATGCGCTGGACGATGCCGTTTAAGATCTCGCCCTTGCGGTCGATGAAGTTGTGGTAGACCGCGTCGCGTTCCGCCTCCTTCATCTTCTGGATGATGACCTGCTTGGCGCTTTGGGCGGCGATGCGGCCGAAGGTGGTGGTGTCCATCTTCACCCCCAGGGCGTCGCCCACCTCGCAATCGGGGTCCAGCTCCCGGCCCTGAGCGAAATCCACTTCCAGGTCGGGCTCGGTGATGTTCTCCACCACCTCCTTGAACTGGAACACCTCGATTTCGCCTGATTCATCGTTGAATCGGACCTCGATGTCGGCCTTGGGGCCCAGCTTTTTCCGGGCCGCCGACTGGAGGGCCTCCTCCAGGGTGGTGATCAGGATCTTCTTGTCGATTCCCTTGTCCCGGGCAACCTGGTCAATGACGCGGCTGATCTCGCTCAACATGGGTCTTCTCCATACAAGGGGGCGAGCCTGGCAGAAGCCACGGCCTCCCGGGGGATGTCCACCTGCTGGCCGTCCACCATAAGGGTCACGGCGTCCTCGCCGGCCCCCTGGATCACCCCCGTGAATTTTTTGCGGCCCGAAAGGGGCTCATTGATTCGGACCACCGCCCGGCAGCCCGTGAAGCGGGAAAAGTGCTCGATCTTGGTCAGGGGCCGATCCGCTCCGGGGGAGGTGACCTCCAGCCGGAATTTCCCGGCGTCCGTCAGGTGGACATACAGAAGGTCCCCCGCGTAGCGGGTCACGGCCGTACAGTCGGCCACGGTCACACCTCCGGGCCGGTCCACGTACAGGCGCAGGACCCGGCCGCCGGGCTCATTTTTGAATTCAGCCAGAACCAACTCCAGGCCTTCGATGGTCAGGACAGGCTCCAGGAGGCTGGTCAACGTCTCCACCATCCGGGCCTCGGTTATTTTGGTCGGAACCGCTGAGGGCCTTGTTCCGCGCGCCCTGGCGTCCCTGGATTTTTTTTGGCTCATGGCAATAAAAAAAACGGGCTCATCGCCCGTTTCCCTGAAAGACAGCACCGTGTAGGGAAAACGTCACCGGTTCAGGTTCTCGTCCAATCCGCTCCCAAAGCCGTCCCGCCCGCGTTTTCGGTGACCAAACGGGCGGCGCCTCAGGTAGGGACGAAGGCGGTATTCTGTGGAGCGGGCAACGAGATTCGAACTCGCGACTCCAAGCTTGGGAAGCTTGTACTCTACCAGCTGAGTTATGCCCGCGCCATAACGGGGATACACTAGGATGGTTCGGCCTCTTTGTCAACCGTTTTCTTGGATCGGGCCATCGGGAAGACAAGGGGGCGGCGCTACTCATGCCTGGAATTGGTACTTGCCACCGGGCGGGAAAATGTGGGACAAAATTGTCTTATCTGCACCTTCCCCTGGAGCAAATCATGGACGTGGAACGGGAAACTCTCTCCCTGGATGTGCTGTTCGTGGGCGCCGGGCCCGCCTGTTTGGCCGGGGCCATCCATCTGGCGGGCCTTTCCCGGGCTGCGGGCCTGGACCTCGAAATCGGCCTCATCGAAAAGGGCGCCGCTCCCGGGGCCCACTGCATCAGCGGGGCCCTGGTGGAGCCGGGTCCCCTTGCCAGCCTGTTCGGAGACCTGGAAGCAGCGGGCTGCCCGATCCAGGGTACGGTCCGGACCGACCGGATGCTGGCCCTGACTCCCCGGTCCGCCTTCCGCCTGCCCTGGGTCCCGCCCTTTTTGGACAACCGGGGGTGCCTGGTGGTCTCCCTCTCCCGCCTGGCGGCCTGGATGGGGGAAAAGGCCGAGGAGGCGGGGGTGAACCTGTTTTGCGGCTTTGCGGGCCAGGAGGTGCTGTTTTCCCTGGACGGCCGGGGAGTGGCCGGGGTCCGCACCGGGGACCGGGGCCTGGACGCCTCGGGAAACCCCAAAGCCCGCTTTGAGCCGGGTACGGACATCCTGGCCCGGGTCACCGTGTTCGGGGAGGGTGCCCGGGGCAACCTCCTGGCCCAGGTGGACCGGAAGCTTTCCCTCTTTGCCGGCCGGGAGCCCCAGGCCTTCGAGGTGGGGGTCAAGCAGGTTCTGGAGGTCGCGGAAACGAGCCCCCTCGCCGGGGAGCCGGGAACCGTGATCCATACCCTGGGATTTCCCCTGGGACGGGAGGTGGCCGGGGGAGGGTTCCTCTACCCCATGGGGCAAGGCCTGGTGTCTGCGGGTCTGGTGGGTACCCTGAACCGCCATCCCGGCTTCGATCCCCACGAGGCTTTTGAGGCGTTTCTTGCCCATCCTTATATAGAAAGACTCCTGGCTGGCGGCAGGGTGGTGGAACACGGGGCCCGGACCCTTTCCGTGGGCGGCCCCCGCACCATGCCCCGGCTGGCGGTGGACGGAGCCCTGTTCGTGGGGGATTCGGCTTCCATGCTGGACCCCCGGAGGCTCAAGGGCGTGGGGGGGGCTGTCATCAGCGGGGTCCTGGCCGCCCGGGCGGCCTTTCGGGCCATGGTCCTGGGAAACGCCGGAGAGGAAATTCTTTCCACTTACAAGAAAGAGCTTGTAAAAAACCCGTTGTTTTCCTATTTATGGAGAGCGCGAAATTTCCACCAGGCTCTGGCGCGCCCCGGTCTTGCCCGGTGGGCGTACTTGGCTGCCCAGGAAGCCTCGGGGGGCAGAGGCTTTCGCGACCCCCTGCCTGGGAGGAACCGGCCTGCGCCCCGGCAAAAGGTGGGCAAAATACCACCCGATGCGCGAAAAATGCAAACAGGTATTGCAAGAGGCGGGCAAAACCTATATGTGGACAAGCGGACCGGCGTATTTCTGTCCGGCACGCGGCAGGAAGAAGATCAGCCGTGCCACCTTATCATTCATGAGAAAAGCCTGTGTTTGGGCCGGTGTACCCGGGAGTACCGGAACCCCTGCCTGAGATTTTGCCCGGCGGGGGTCTACGAGATCGAGGAAGACTCCGCGGGTACGCGACGCCTGAAACTGAATCCTTCAAACTGTCTTCATTGCAAAACGTGCGAAATCCAGGACCCTTATGGAAACATTCGTTGGACGTGCCCCGAGGGCGGAGGCGGCCCCGGGTACCGCATGGCATGACGGAACGTTTTCCTTGGGCGAAAGCCGCTGGTGGGGTTCTATGAAATTCGCCACAAGTCTCCGCTATATATAGATGTGGGCCGAACAGGGCCTACAAAATACAGTAAGTTGTATCAAGTTATGTACAGTTGTATATAATTTTGTGCTTGACAGTCCGGCCCCCGTTTAGGATTCTCAAATCCAAGGAGTGGGAAACCGGTGCCGGAAAGGCCTTCGGCCAGCGGCTTCCTGGTCTGGAGGAGAGGAATGACGGCGGCGAGATTTTCGGAAGGAAGGCCGCCGGGGAAAGCCGGAGACCATTGGGGATGAACAAGAATTCGCTGAAAACGATCCGGGAGTCCATGCTCCTCTCCAAGGGGGAGCTGGCCAGAAAAGCGGGCATCAGCCCCATCACCGTGGACCGTATCGAGAAAGGGCTGCCCTGCAGGATGGAAACCCAAAGAAAAATCCTGTGTGCCCTGGGATACAGTCCCAAGGACCGCTTCAAGGTGTTCGGCGAGTAGACCATGGCCCTCTTCAAAAAAAGCGAATATCTCGTGGGACTGGACATCGGCTCCGGAGCCATCAAGGTGGCGGAGATCCTGGAAAAGAAACAGTCCCGTGTATTGGAGCGGTTCGGCATGATCGCCATGCCTCCGGGAGCGATGGAGGAGGGGCTCATCAAGGACCCCGAAAAGGTTGCCGAAACCATCAAGGAACTCTGCACCACCCACAACATCCAAGAGCCCAACGCAGCCATCTCCATCGCAGGCTATTCGGTCATCGTGAAAAACATCACCGTGAACAAGATGACCGAGGAGGAGATGCAGGAGAACCTTCACGTGGAGGCGGAGCAGTTTTTGCCTTTCGACGTGAAGGACGTTTATCTGGACTTTCACATCCTGGGGGACAACCCGGAAAAGGAAGACCAGATGAACGTGGTCCTGGTGGCGGCCAAGAAGGATCTCATAGACGAATACGTCTCCGTGGTGGAACTGGCGGGCCTGAATCCGTGCATCATGGACGTGGACGCCTTCGCTCTCCAGAACATCTACGAACTGGCCTATGGCGAGTCCGACCAGATCATCGCCCTGGTGGACGTGGGCGCCACGAAGACCAACGTCAACATCATCAAGGATAACAAGTCCGTCCTCATCCGGGACGTGTCCATGGGTGGCTGGCAGATCACCTCGGAGATCATGAGCCAGGGCGGGTGCAGCGTGGAGGAGGCCGAGGCCTGGAAGCTGAACCCCAAGAACGCCCGCATGGACGCCGAGGAACTGGCCGACATCATCGCCCTAGCCAGTTCCAGGTGGTGCGAGGAAAGCCGGCCGGCCATCGATTTTTTCTATTCCATCAACGAGGAACGGCCGGACAAGATCATTCTGTCGGGGGGTGGGAGCCTCATTGTGGGCTTCAAGGAGATGCTGGCCGCCGAAACCGGCATCCCGGTGGAGGCCATGAATCCCTTTTCCGCCCTGGAGATCAACGACAGCCAGTTTGACACATCCTACCTGGAGCGCATCGCTCCCCAGGCGGCGGTTTGCCTGGGCCTTGCCCTGCGGAAAGTAGGCGACAAATGATCCGCATCAACCTACTTCCATTTCGGGCGGCACGGAAGAAGGAAAACGTCCGCCGTCAAGTGGTGGTTTTCATCCTTTCCCTGATCCTGGTCTCTGTGGGGCTTTACGGCGTCCACAACTACCTGGGCGGACGGGTGTACAACCTGAACGAAACCATCGCCAGCAAGAAGGCCGACCTGTCCTACTACGAGGCCCAGGTGGCCGAGGTGAAGCGCCTTCAGCAGCACATTGACATGGTGGGCGAACGGCTGAATACCATCCGGGACCTGGAACGCTTCAAGGGTGCCCAGATCCAAATGATGGAGGATATGACCACCCGGGTGGTGGAAAAGCGCATGTGGCTGGAGAGCCTGGAGAACACGGATAATTCCCTGCGCCTCCAGGGGCTTGCCCTGGACAACACCACGGTGGCCAATTTCATGAAGAAGCTGGAAGCCTCGGGCCAGTTCGTGAGCGTGGACCTGGTGAACGTGGTCAGGACCACCTACCTGGAACAGAGCATGAAGAAGTTCGTCATCGTGTGCAACAAGCCCGTGGCGGCCGAGCCCGAAAAGAAGGAGGGCTGATGGAAAAGCCCAAGTTGAATCTTCCCATTGTCCAGATCGTGGACAAGATAGGCCAGCTTTCCCGGGTCCAGCGGATCGCCATCATGGTGGTGACCTTCCTCCTGGTGGCCGGAGCGTTCGTTTATCTCAGCTTCATTCCCAAGTCCAAGGAGATCGCCACCCTCCAACAGGACCTGGACAATGTGGAAATGGAACTAACCCTGGCCCGGACCAAGGCCTCCAAGCTCCCGGAACTCCGGGTGCAGGCCAAGAAGGTGGAGATCGAGTTCAAGCGCGCCTCGGTGAGTCTGCCCACGGGCAAGGAGATCCCCAGGCTTCTCCAGGACATCTCGGCCTCGGGCCGGGAGGCGGGCCTGGAATTCAACCTGTTCCAGCCCAACCCGGAGATCCCCAAGCAGTTCTATGCGGAGATCCCCATCTCTATAAAGGTGGTGGGAGATTATCACCAGATCGCCACCTTCTTCGACAAGGTCTCCCGGATGAACCGGATCGTGAACATCAAGGATCTCACCATTTCACCGGACCGCGCGGGGGGAGGCTGGAGGTTGCTCATTGCGAGCTGCACGGCCATGACCTACCGTTTCGTGGAGGCCCAGGCCGCCCCGAAGGACGGGGCCCAGGCGCCCAAAAAGACCTGATGCGGGGGTCATGCAGGTCATGAGCCCTTTTTACGGCCGCTATGCCGGCCCGTCCCTTTATCCCAAGACCGCCTGACATGATGGAAAAAAAGAGCCCACGCAAAAATGGAGAGGCGGAGACGGCCTCCAGGTGGAAACTCGCAGCCGTCCTGGCAGTCGGAATCCTCGTCTGCCTGATGCTCGCGGCCTGCGGGGAGGAAACTCCACCTCCGCCGGATCCCGACCTCGTCCGGAAGAAGATCGCCGAGCACACCGGCGGCGCCATGCAGGCGGAGCCGGCGACCGCTGCGGTCACGGCTTCGTCCACCCCGTCGGCAATGACGCCGGGCGGAGGGATCTCGGGCCCCTTGGCCATGGCCGAGGAAACAGATGAAGGGGAGGGCGCTCAGGAGATGGGGCAGGCCGTGATCTCCAGGGAGTACAACCCCCTGGGCAAGATCAACCCCTTCGAACCGCTCATCCAGGACACCCCCACGGAAGGGGCCGCCGACAAAGGGGAGGGAGGCAGTATTCCCGTTCCCACCCGTCCAAGGGGGCCTCTGGAACAGTACGATCTTACCCAGCTCACTCTGGTGGGCATCATCCACTCCTCGGATCGTTCCCTGGCCCTGGTCCAGGTTCCCTCCGGGAGGGGTTACGTTGTGAAAGAGGGGACCCGCATCGGAAACCGGTCCGGTAAGGTGATCCAGATTGGCAAGGATGCTGTGGTCGTGGAAGAGCTGGTTGAGGATTTCCTCAAGAATGTAAAGAAAAGCGTACATGAACTGAAGCTTCAGAAAACGGCTGGGGCTGGGGAAGGATAGCATGAAGCGGACTTGGCCAAGACGTCTCGTCATGGGGGCAATGGTCGCGGCCGCGGCATTCTGGGCCCTGTCGGGCTGCGCCGCCAATAGAGAGGCCGTGGAAAAGCCGGACACTGAGCCGGCGGTTTCCCAACAAGCCCGGGAAATTACCGGGATCGCCGTTTCCGGGACCCCGGAGGGGGCCCGGGTTCTGGTCCGAGGAACCGGACCCCTTACGGCCACGTGGGTGGAGTCTCCCTTCTCCCACGGGGTGGTCCTCTATTTCGAGGACACCGCCCTGGGGGGCGTTGAGCCCGAGGTTTCGCCTTCGGGGCTGGTGGTGGAGCGGGTGGTTTCCACCCAGTCGGAAACGACGCCACCAGCCTCCCGGGTGGAAATCGTTCTTTCCCGGGAAGCGCCCTATGAGGTGAAGGAGAATGGCCCGGAGCTGGAAGTGGTTTTCCTCGCTGGGCCCATGCCCGGGGAAACCATGGCCGAGGTGCCTCCCGCGCCAGCCATGCCCATGGAGGAGGACCTGGCCGCCGCTGAAGGCGGGAAGGTATCCGCCCCCAGGCCGTCTGCCATGTCTGCCATGATGGAGGGGCAGCCCCCCATGATGCCGGACATGGGCATGATGCAGGGCGGGGCTCCGGCCATGACGGCGGAAACCGGTGTCGGCCTCGCCCGGGTGGAGGACGTGACCTTCCGGTCTGACCAGAAGGGCCGTTCCACCATCCGCATCCAGACCACCCGGCCCGTGGAGTACCAGGTGGTCAAGACCCAGGACAAACGCGTACTCCTGAATCTCTTCGGAACCAGGATCGCGGATGCCCAGGAGCGTCCCCTCATCACCACCCGTTTCGACAGTGCCGTGGACCGCGTGACCCCGGTTCGGAAGAACGCGGACACAGTGGCCCTGGTGGTGGAACTCCGGCAGCAGGTTCCCTATCATGTGGAACAGAAGAACGGGGAACTCCTCCTCCATGTGGAGGCATCGGACATTCCCCCCAGGCCTTTGGCCCAGGCCGGCCTGCCGCCCTGGGAAAGAGCGGTGAAGAGCACCCTGGAGGAAGCCGAAAAGGCGGCCCTGGCGGCCGAGGCCGGCGAGGAAGCCGCGCAGGCCCCGGAAGCTGCGGCGCCCGAGGCCGGGATCATGGAATCCATCTCCGCAGACACCACGGGGGAGGGCAACACTCCGGTAAAGTACACGGGTGAGAAGATCGCCCTGGATTTTTACAAGACGGATATCAGGAACGTGTTTCGCATCCTGAAGGAAGTCTCGGGAATGAACTTCGCCATTGATCGGGATGTGGAGGGCGAGGTCACCCTGTCCCTGGAAAAGCCCGTGCCCTGGGACCAGGTGCTCCACCTGGTGCTCAAGATGAACCAGTTGGGCATGGTGCGTTACGGCGACATCATCCGCATTGCCCCGGTGGCCACTCTTGACGCTGAGAGGGTCGCTGCCGAGGAGCGGAAAAAGGGTCGGCTGGAAGCGGAAAAGGAAGAGCGCGCGGCCCAGGAGGCCGAACGGGCCGCCCAGGAAGCCGCCAAGCTGATGGAGCCGCTGGTCACCGTATACATCCCGGTGAACTACGCCACTGCGACCACGATCCAGGGCCACATGGAGGAGATCAAGACCCCGGATCGTGGGCGTATCAGTGTGGACGAGCGCACCAACACGGTCATCATGACCGACACCCAGTCCAAGATCGACCGGGCCATGGAAATCGTCCGTGAGCTGGACCGGGTCACCCCCCAGGTCATGATCGAGGCCCGGATCGTGGAGGCCACCACCAGCTTCTCCCGGGAGATCGGCCTGCAGTGGGGCGGCGACGTGGGCATCCAGCCCGGTGATTCCCGGGTGGGCGTGGGGCCCCAGCGGGGTTTCGACTCCCTGGGAGGCTCCTACGGGTTCGACTGGGCGGTGAATTACCCCAACCTTACCGCCAGGAATCCGTTGAGCTTCAATTTTTCCCGCATCCTGGGGCTCTCCCCCCTGGAGATCAACGCCACCCTGAATTCCCTGGAAACCCGGGGAACCCTGAAGATCGTATCCTCGCCCAAGGTGCTGACCCTGGATAACAAGAAGGCCACCATCAAGCAGGGGCTCGAATTTCCCGTGCTCACCCTGGACGAGGCAGGCAACACCACGGTCGAGTACCGGGGCGTGGATCTGCTTCTGGAAGTCACGCCCCACGTGACCCGGGACCGCCGGGTTTCCATGGAAATCCGCACCACCAAGAACGACTTGGGCGAGAACGTGGACGGCGGCCGGACCTTCACCACCAAGGAAGCCGAAACCGAGCTTCTGGTCAACGACGGCGACACGGTGGTCATTGGCGGAATCATCAAGACCACCAACCGGGAATCCACGGATGGGCTCCCCTGGCTGATGAACATCCCCGGGATGGGCTGGCTGTTCAAGTCCAATACGGTGGAGGACGACCGGGAGGAACTCCTGGTGTTCATCACCCCCCGGATCGTGAACATGGAAGAGCGGTAACCCAAGGAATTCTGCCGGTTGGTTCGTGATGACGGGGTCGTGGGCGAGGGGGGTAACCTTCTTGAGGCCGCCGAAAAGCGAGCCTGGAAGATCATAAAAGCATGAGATCGAGGGTTTCATATAATCGCGAGAGGTATCCCATGGAAATCAGGCATGTGCGCTGGGCCCTTTTCCTTCTGCTGGGAATCCTGGTCCTTTCCCTGGCCGCCTGCGGCCCTGGCGGAAGCGCCGAGCCCGATGCGACCGGAGCAACGGCCATCATTGACGACGGCGGGACGTCCACGGTCTCGGGGAACCTGACGGGCACGGTCTATGGTGACATAGGCACGCCCATCCCAGGGGCCACGGTGACCGTGTTTTCCGTTCCCCGGATCGCCGTAACCGGCGACAACGGCCAATACGGCGTTACGGTGACCTACACGCCCCATGGCATGATTTTTCAGGGACCCTCCTCCACGTACGCCGACATTTTCCGTTTTGTGGATCTCACCACGAACAAGTCGCTGAAGGTGCCGGTCATCTTCAACCGCGCCATTGTTGCGCCGTTGGACCGGGCCGCCACTTCGGCCTTCACGGTGCCCTCCAACGTTATCAACGGATATTCGGCCACCCTCGCCGTGCCGGCCCAGGCCTCCAACAACTTTGAAATCGCGGACCCGGCCAAGGGCGCCACCGCCACCAAGACCTATGCCAGGGCGGATTTCGCCCTGGAGATGGCGGATCTTTCCCGGCCCCTGCCCTTTCCCCTGCCTGATTCGGGGAACCGTTCCTATGCCGTCACCACGGGAGTGGGCCGCCAGGCCCCCATGGCCGTGGTCACCGTGCGGCCCGTGCTGCTGCGCAATCTTTCGACGCTCGCCACCCTCACCCTGCCCAACCCCGGGTATCTGAGCCCCACCAACGCGGTGAAGGTCCTGCATTTCTCTCCGGAACGCCATGTGTGGGAAGACACGGGCTACACCCTGGACGTGGCTTCCACGGCCGGGTTCCCCATCGTGGAAGGCGGCCTGTACGGCGTGTTCACCGAGAAGGACCGCACGGCCTGGGTCCAGGGGACCATTGACGCCCCGGCCGGGTCCTTTGTGTTTTTGGGGGACCAGGTGGACAAGATCGACGTCTCCGGGGAAGAAGTTTCCTTCAAGAACGTCCATATCCCCTTTGACGGAAGCCCTGTGAAGGTGGTGGTGGTGGATGGCGCGGGCGGCTCCAAGAAGGAGACCTCCGTCACTCTTACTTATCCCCAGCCCGGATTTGCCGCCATTCCTCCCATCACCGGTAGTGTGGGTTCCGTGACCCTCTCCTCCCTGGGCGACCCCCAGGCCTATGTGGGTGGAGGAAACGGGGGAACCGTCAACATCCGAGCGACCGTGACCGATCCCGCCGGTAATGCTGCGGCGGAAGGAACCACGGTGAACTTCTACGTGGACGGCGGGTTTGCCCAGGCCGTTACCACTTCCGGCGGGACCGCGGATTTCGCCCTGACCTCGGGCAACACCCCCACCACCGTGTCCATCCGCGCCACGGCCGGAGGAGTGGGCTCCAACGAGGTAAGCATCCGCTTCGTGCCCGGCACCATCGCCAAGATCGTCCTGGCGCCTGTCAACAGCACCATGAACGCGGACGGCCAGACGCCCCTGACCCTGAAGGCCACGGCCCAAGACTCCTACAGCAACTATGTGGCTGACGGCCGCACCATCAACTTTTCCGCCGTAGGTCCGGACGGGAACCCGGCCGGGGTCCTCACCCCGGCCTCCAAGACCACCGTGAACGGCGTGGCCGAGACCGTGTTCACCGCCACCACGGAACCTGGATGGTATACCGTGGTGGCCCGGGGCGGGCAAAACAACATCACCTCCAACCAAGTCTATGTCCGCCTCAATTCCTCCCCCGTCTCCACCGTGACTCTCACGGTGGGAGGAACGGTTGTGGTGGCCAACGGCCAGCCGGACACCACACTCACGGCCGAGGTCCTGGACGCCATCGGAAGCCCCGTCCCGAACAACACCCCCGTGACATTCACCACCACGGCGGGAAGCTTCGGCGGGCTCACGCGGACCACGGTTATGACCAGCAACGGAACCGCATCCGTAAAGCTCACCAGCCCCATCAGGCTGGGCACGGGCACGGTGAAGGCTGAGGCGGGCGGCATCCAGGATTCCGTGGGCCTCACTTTCGTGGCGGGTCCCGTGACCAAGGTGGGCGTGACCATCAAGCCCACCAGCCTCCTTGCCGACGGGGAGAGCACATCTGCCCTTACGGTGATGGTCCAGGATTTCTTCGGAAATCCGGTAATCAACGAGAACATCCATTTCGAGGCGGCCTCGGGCGCCATCCTGCCCGTGAACAAGATCACCGACGCCGACGGCCGGGCCACGGCCACCTACACGGCCTCCACCATCAGCGGACAGCACCAGATCACGGCCACGGCCACCAACAGCGTCTCTGGAGCCGCCACCATCACTTTGGTGCCGGTCCAGGCCGGTTCCATCACCGCCACCTCGGCCAAGAGCGAGGTGGTGGCGGACGGCAAGTCCTCCACGGTCATCACCGCCGAAGTCCTGGACGGGGCGGGCAATCCCCTCCTGGACGGCACCGTGGTGACCTTCGCCAACAGCACGGTTTACGGATCCCTGTCGCCCACCACGGCCACCACCCTGGGCGGCCGCGCCGCCGTGGTCCTCACCAGCCCGGTCAAGGCCAACCAGATCGCGGTGGTCACCGCTTCTGCCCAGGGACTCTCCGGTAGCGTCATTGTCAAGTTCATCCCCGGCCCGCCCCACCGCATCGAGGCCGTGGCCAACCCCCAGAGCATTCCGGCCACCTTCCTCAATTGCCCCGGCGATGAGGCCAGGATCCTGGCCACGGTGGTGGATGCCAACGGCAACCCCGTTGCCGACGGCACGGAAGTGACCTTCGCCCTGGACAAGGGCTGGATTTGGGATTCCTATCCCAAGTGCGATCCGCCCATCCTGGTGACCACTTTCAAGACCGAGACCACGGGCAACGGAACGGCCAAGGTGGGCATCTTCGGCGATGATGTGGTTCAGACCGCCACGGTGGATATCTGCTCCGGCGGCCTGTGCTACACGGACCAGGCCGGAACCCGGGGGCTCAAGCTCTACTTCGGCAGTTCCCTGGGAGAAGGGGAGGGCCTGCCCGCGTTCATCGATCTGGAAGTGAACCCCAGCACCCTCCAGATCAAGGGATTCGGCAACCAGCAGTCCGTCATCACGGCCCGGGTGTACGATGGCAACGGCAATCCAATCTCCGACACCTACGAGGGCGGGGATGGATCCACCCTGGCTGGTTCCAACGTCTTCACAGCCCTGGGCGCCAGCTTCCTGCGCCGGGGATTTGACCCCGGAGACGCTCTGGAAATCACGGCCGGCGCGGATAACGGCCTGTACACGGTGACGAATGTCACGGAGTCCACACTGACCCTGAGCCGGACCCTGACGGCCACCGCCGACAATCTCACGTACCGCGCCACCATCAAGGGCAACATCACTTTTGAAATCATCCTGGGCCCGGGCGGTGGGGAGAACCTCGACGATTTGTCCGCCGATACGCCCTCGATAAAATCCACCCAGGATGGCGTGGCCACTACCGCGCTCATTTCCGGAAACCTGCCCGGCACGGTGAACGTGCGGGTGGACTGCCAGATGTATAACAAGCACGCCACGGCCATCAGCCCGGAGATCGGTATCCAGTCCGGTCCTCCGGCCCAGATATCCTTCGGCCCCTCGGGCACGGAGATATCCAATGGCGACGGCACCAACACCCGCTTCTTCTACGCCATCGTCCAGGATAAGTTCGGCAACCCTGTTCCCAACGGAACCGCCGTGGCCTTTGGCCTGGTGGACAACGGCGCCCTGGGCATGGGGCTGGGATACAAGACCACGGGAATCAACGCCTCCGGCAACGCCGGCGAATATACCGTCACCGCGCCCGGCGCCCAGTTCCAGACCAACGGCGTCGCCCCGGGTGACACCCTGATCATCATCGAACCGGCGCACAAGCTCCGGGGCGGCTACATCATCAAGACCGTGGATACCGAAGACCAGGTCACGCTGTACAAGAAGCTGTCCTTCTCCGGCACGGGCCTGGATTTCATCGCCGGCTCCTCGGAATTCGGCGTGGTGGCAGGCACGGGGCAGACGGCCAACTACGGTACGCCGGGCGTGGTCCTCACCTCGGTGACCTACCCGCGCCTGAATGCCGGAAACCGCCCGGTGACCCTGTACGCCGCCACCTCGGCCTTTGACCTGGATCTGAACCCCTACAACTTGGGTACCACGTGGACCGGCGTCTACTCCGGCAGCCAGGGGGTGGGAGAGGTCACCCTCACGGCCGGCAAGGACGAGATCGTCGCCAATGGCGTGGACCGGACCCGGCTTGACGTCAAAGTCTACGACACCAGCGGCAATCTGGCTCCCGACGGGACCCAGGTGACTTTCGAAAGCACGGCCGGAACCTTGTCGGCCCTCACGGCCTCCACCCTGAACGGTTTGGCCACGGTGTACCTGACGAGCACCACCAGCTTGGGCAATGCATCGGTGACCGCCTCGGCTGAGGGCGTTTCAGCCAAAGCCACCATCTCTTTTGTGGCCGGTCCGGTCCAGGGCCCGATCAAGATGTTCGTCCAGCCCGGGAACCTCGTGGCGGACGGATCCAGCACGAGTCAGATCACCGTCATCGCGGCGGACTCCCAGGGCAACCCCGTGGCGGACGAGAACATCCGCTTTTCCGTGCCTGAGGGAATCGTGTTGCCCATAGTGGCCACCACGGATTCCAACGGCATCGCCAAGGCCGTGTACACTGCGGCCTCGGTGGAGGGCACCTACACCATCACCGCCACGGCGGCCAACGGCCAGACGGGGACCGGCCAGATCACCCTCATCGGCATCCCCATCGGCTCGGTCACGGTGACTGCGGTTTCCAACGAACTGGTGGCTGACGGGCTCACCAACACCCTCATCACCGCCACGGTCCTGGACGGAACGGGACGGCCGGTGGACGGGGTGGACGTGACCTTCTCCAACAGCACCCAGTACGGGCAACTCTCCGCCACCACGGCTACCACCCTGGGTGGAAGCGCCTCCGTTGTCCTCACCGCCCCCACCCAGGCGGCCAAGCTGGCGGTCATCCGCGCCGAGGCCGGTGGACTGGTGGGCAGCACCATCATCCACTTCATCCCCGGACCGCCCCACCGCATCGTGGCGGTGGCCAACCCCCAGACCGTGCCCGCCAATTTCGTGGATTGCCCGGGAGACGAATCCCGGATCCTGGCCACGGTCCTGGACATCAACGACAACCCCGTGGCTGACGGCACGGAGGTCTCCTTCAGCCTGAACAAGGGCTGGATCTGGGAGAAGTATCCCGATTGTCAGCCGCCCCTTACGGTGGTCACCCAGATGACCCGGGCCACCGGCAACGGTACGGCCAAGATCGCGATTTTCGGCGATGACGTGGTTCAGACCGCCACGGTGGACATCTGCACCGGCGGCATGTGCTACGAGGACGCCTCCGGAAGCCGCGGATTGAAAATCAAGTTCGGATCCTCCGTGGGTCCGGCCACCGGCCTGCCCGCGTACCTGGAGTTGAAGGTGAGCACCAACACCCTCCAGGTGAAGGGCACCGGGGCCCGCCAGACCGCGACCATCACGGCCGCTGTCTTTGACGAGACCGGCAACCCCATTGAGGACAGCTACGCCTCCGGAGACGGGCAGACCACCGCCGGATCCGACATTTTCACCTCCACCAGCGCCAACTGGATCACCCGGGGTTATTCCGCCGGCGATCAACTCATCATCAACTCCGGCGGGGACAACGGCACCCAAACCATTCAGGCTGTCCTCAGCGAAACCGAGATCAGGCTTTCGGCGAACATGGTGTTCACCAACACGGATCTGTCCTTCACCGCCCAGGTGGTGGACAACATCCGCTTCACCATCCTGCTGGGCCCGGGCGGAGGCGAGACCCTGGACGGGAATCTCACCACCTCGCTGAAGTCCACCAGCAACGGAGCGGCCACGGCGAGCCTCCTCACGGGCATTCTGCCGGGCACCGTCACCATCCTGGTTGAGGCCTTCCAGGGTGGCCGAACGGCCACGGCCGTGACCCCGGAGATCGGCATTCAGGCCGGGCCGCCCGCAGTCATCAACCTCGCCCCCACGGGCCTGGAATTCACCAACCCCGACGGGACCAACACCCGGACGTACTTCGCCATGGTCATGGACCGTTTCGGCAACCCCGTGCCCGACGGAACGGCGGTGTACTTCGGCCTGGTGGATAACCAGAACCAGGGCATGGGCAACGGCTACAAGACTGCGGCCGCCGACGCCGTGGTGTTCGCCGGTGGCTACACCGTGACCTCGGCCACGGCCGGTTTCGTGGCCAACGGACTCGTGCCCGGCGATACCCTCATCATCACCCAGCCCGGGAGCAGGGCACAGGGCGGCTACCTCATCAAGAGCGTGGATTCGCCGACCCAGGTGACCTTGTACAAGGCAACCCCCGCGAATGGCGCGGGCCTCTCCTTCGTGGCTGGTTCCGCGGAACTAGGCCTCATCGGCGGCGTGGCCCAGACGGGCAACGAAGGCAACCCCGGTGTTGTCACCACCTACGTCACCTATCCGAGGTTTGCGGCGGGCAACAAACCGGTGACCATCTACGCGTCCACTTCGGGATTCGATCTCAATCTGAACCCCTACAACCTGGGCACCACCTGGAGCGGCACTTTTGGCGCCACCCAGAGCGTGGGCGAGGTTCTGGTGACCATCGGCAGTTCGTCGGTCGTGGCCGACGGACTCACCTCCGTGCGGGTGGATGCGGCGGTTTCCGACGTGGCGGGCATGCCCGTGCCGGACGGAACCCCCGTGACCTTCACCACAACGGCGGGCACCCTTTCCCTGACGGAAACCGTGACCCTGAACGGCGTGGGCTCCGTGTACCTGAAGAGCCCCACGGGCGTCGGGCAGGCGACCGTCACCGCCACGGTGGCGGGCATCTCCGGGACGGACTCCATCCTGTTCATTCCCGGTCCGCCCGAAACCATCAAACTTACGGCCTCGCCTGCCAACCTCACGGCTGACGGGTCGAGTTCCTCCATCATTCGGGCCGTCGTGACCGACGCCCAGGGCAACGCGGTGGCCAGCACCGTAGAGATCAACTTCTCCTTGCAGTCCGGTTCCGGACGGCTTCTCACCCTTTCCACCAGCGTGGTGGGAGGGATCGCCCAGACCACCTACGTCGCGGGCACGATCCCGGGCATCGACATCATTCGGGCGCGCACCACCAACGGCGAGGAAGAATTCGTAAACATCACCCTGGTGGGTTCCTCCGTGGGTTCGGTTTCCGTGACTCGGGGATCGGCCAGCATCGTGGCGGACGGAGCCTCCAGCTCCCTCATCACCGCCCGAGTCCTGGACTCCAACCTGTCCCCCGTGCCCGACGGCACCCTGGTCACCTTCACCACCACGGCGGGCTTCGTGGACGCCTACACCGCCGTTGGCCCGGGAGCTGCCACCACCTTCACCGCTCCCACGGTCAACGGGGACGCCAGGGTTCTCCTGTTCTCCTCCGTGCGGGTGGGGCAGGCCGGCGTGACGGCCACGGTGGGTGGAGTCAGCGGTTCCACCATCGTGCAATTCATCCCCGGCGCGGTGGATGGCATCGTGCTCTCCGCCAACCCCGCCAACCTCTCGGCCGATGGATCCAGCCTGTCCACCATCCGGGCCCTGGTGACGGACGCCCAGGGCAACGCGGTGGACAATGAAACCATCAGCTTCACCATTGTTCCCCCAGGCGGGGGAAGGCTGATCTCCTCAACGGGCGCGACGGCGGACGGCGTTGCCGAAGTCTCCTACGAGGCCGGCGAGGCCGCAGGCACGGTGACCATACGGGCCGCGTCCACCAATGGAGTGGTCCAGACCACCAC
>JAHJUF010000237.1 GCA_018829095.1 Pseudomonadota bacterium
CCCCACGCCGGTCTGGCTGGTGGGCACCTACGGCGAGGACGGCAGGCCCAATGTCATGACCGTGGCCTGGGGCGGCATGTGCTGCTCCAAGCCCCCCTGCGTGGCCGTATCTTTGCGCAAGGCCACCCACACCTACGCCGGGCTGGTTTCCCGCCGGGCCTTCACCCTGAACGTGCCCTCAACGAAATTCGCGGCCCAGGCGGACTACTGCGGCATGGTGAGCGGGAAGAACACGGACAAGTTCGCCAAGGCTGGCCTCACCCCCGTCAAAAGCGAGCTGGTGGACGCCCCCTATGTGGAGGAGTTCCCCATGGTGCTGGAGTGCCGCCTTCTCCACAGCCTGGAGATCGGGCTCCACACGATGTTCGTGGGGGAAATCCTGGATGTGAGGGTGGACGAAGCGGCTCTGGACGACCAAGGCAACCCGGTCATGGAACGGGTGAACCCCCTGGTCTACGCCCCCGAAGCCCGCACCTACCACGGCGTGGGCCCCTCCATGGGCGCGGCCTTTGCCCTGGGCAAGGGGCTCATGGGGAAAAAGTCCGAATAGGAAAAGCCGACGGCTCTCCTCTCCAAGGGGCGGAGGGCCGCCGGAAAAAATCCCTCCTTTTTTAAAGGGGGGAACCCTCCAGGCCTTTTTCCTGGTGAACCCGGAGCTTTTCCAGGAGCCGGGACGCCAGGGGGTGGCCCGGATGGTCATCCAGGACCCTTTTCAATTGGGCCTGGGCCTCCGGGACCCGCCCTGCGGCCGCCAGGGCCATGGCTAGGTTCACCCGGGCGTCGGCAAAGGCCGGGTAGTCCGCCAGCACCCTTTCGTACAGGTCCACGGCCTCGGGAAAGCGCCCCATGGCCGCCAGGCTCCGGCCCAGGTTGGTGAGGGAGTTGGGGTCCCCCTTCCGGGCCGCGGACCGGAAAAATTCCAGGGCCTCCTGGTGCCGCCCCAGCTGGGCCAGGGTGATGGCCTTGTTGGTGAGGGCCTTGAAATAACCCGGCTGGGCCTCCAGGGACCGGCCAAAGGCCGCCAGGGCCTCCGGGAGCCGCCCCTCCTTTTTCAAAGCCATGCCCAGGGCGTTCTCGGCCACGGCGTTGCCTTGGGTCACCGAGGCCGCATGGGCGAACAGGCTGGCGTCGTTTTTCCAGACCCCCACCTGGGCGTGGGCCTTCACCCCCAGGAAAACCGCCAGCCCCAGGCAAAGCGCCGCAGCAGCCCATCTCGCCTTTCCGTCCCCGACCCGCTCACGGACGAAAAAGACCACCGCACAAAACACCCCGATCTGGGGCAGGTAGGCGAACCGGTCGGCCATGGCGGGCCATAGCCCGGGCTGAACCAGTCCGGCCACCGGCACCAGGCAGCCCGCAAACCAGAACCAGCCCACGGCAAGGCAGGGCCTTTTCCGGGCCTGCCAAAGCGCCAGGGCCGTGGCCGTTGCGATGAAGAGCGCCGCCCCCACCAACTTCCAGGTTGCCGGATGCTGCACATAAGGATAGTAGGCCGCCAGATTCACGGGCCAGAAGATCTTGCCCAGGTACCTGGCCGGGGCCATGAGGGCGTTCTGAACCCGTCCGTCCAGGAGGGCCTGGCCCGCGTAGTCCGAAACATAGGACCGGGTGCTCAGGTACCCCATGGCCACGGAAAAAACGGTGAGCCCGAACAGGGGGATTTTTTCCGCCAGAAGCCCCGGCAGGGAGCTGATCCGCAGGCCCAGGGGGGCCTCCGGGTCCCGGGCCCGGCCCAGGGGCCAGACATCCAGGAGGACCAGGCAAAAGGGCAGCAGCATCACGATCTGCTTGGACATTACCCCCAGGGCCATGGCCGTGAACACCGCCGCGTACCGTGCCGGGGAGCGCCTTTCCGCATACAGGGCCCAGGCCAGGAGGGCGGCTGAAAAAAAGAACTGGGAGAGGACGTTCTTGCGTTCGGCGATCCAGGCCACACCCTCCACGTTTACGGGATGGGCCACGAACAGGGCCGCCACCAGGAAGGCCGCGCCCATGGCCCCGGTCATATACCAAAGGGCCAGGAACAGGAGCATGGCCGAGGCCGCGTGGAGCGCCACGTTCACCAGGTGGTGGGCAGCCGGGTCAGCCCCGAAAAGGCTCCAGGCCGCCATGTGGGAAAGGGTGGTGCCCGGGTTCCAGTAATCCGACTGGCGGAAGTCCAGGAAGACGGACCGGACATTTTCCCTGGTGAAGCCCCCGGTCACCAGGGGGTTGTTCTCCAGGAGGCCCCGGTCGTCGTAGTCCAGGAAGCTGTTGGCGGTCACAGGGGAGTAAACCGCCCAGGCCCCGGCCGCCAGGGCCAGGCAGGCCAGGAAGGGTATCAGCTTGGAAGGGATTTTTTTCATGGAAACCCGGCCCCTCCTCTCCACCCGGTTCAGGGGATCATCCGGCCCGGCCCGGGGCCTCGGCCCATTGGCCCAGGATTCCGCAGGCCAGATCCGCGGCCAGGTCCGTCAGGTCCCGGCAGGAGGAAGAAGAGGCCGCGTGCTCCTGGAAGTCGTCCCATCCGGAAAACCGGCGGCCCGTGATGGCAACGCATTCCGTGGCCCCGGCCCGGTCCCGGAAGGCGGAAAGGATGGCCTTGCCTGCGGCAAAGGACTCCGGCGGCGGGCCGGATGCGTCCGTCAGGAGGTTTTTGTGCCCCCGGAGGAAGGGGGCGAAGGTCTTGAGGTACGGCACCTGGCGGATATCCAGGCCCACCACCAGGTTCACGGCCAATACGGCCCCCACCAGGGCTCCGCAGGCCCCCCCGGAATACCCGGCCCCGCCGTCGTACACCAGGGCTAGGCGCTCCAGGAGGGGATAGCCCTTCCCGGTTTTCTCCCGGACCCGGGCCAGGACCTGGCGGGCGCAGTGAAAGGGTTTCGGACAGATGCCGGAGCGGGACGGGGCCTCGGGCAGGGGGCGTTGGAAGGTCTCCTCCCACAGCCAGCCCATGGCTCCGTGAATGTGCCTCGCG
>JAHJUF010000238.1 GCA_018829095.1 Pseudomonadota bacterium
CCCTGTGCCAGCTCCACATGCGTCATTTCCGCGACGGCGATGTGGTGGTCATCGAACCCTGGCGAAGCCGGGCCTTCCCCGTGCTCCGGGATCTCGTGGTGGACCGGAGCGCCCTGGATCGGATCATCATGGCCGGGGGCTTCGTGTCTGTGAACGTGGGCTCCGCGCCCGAGGCCAACACCATCCCCGTGCCCCCGGACATGGCCGAGGAAGCCATGGACGCGGCCCAGTGCATCGGCTGCGGGGCCTGCGTGGCCTCCTGCCCCAACGCCTCGGCCATGCTCTTCGCCTCGGCCAAGGTGTCCCAGCTGGCGCTCCTGCCCCAGGGCAGGCCCGAGGCGGCCCGGCGGGTGCGGTCCATGGTGCGGGAAATGGACGCCCTAGGTTTCGGCAGCTGCGGCAACGAGCGGGAGTGCGAGGCCGAGTGCCCCAAGGAGATTTCCATCACCCACATCGCCCGGGTGAACCGCCAGTTCCTCCGGGCGGCCTTCGGATCCAAGGAGAAATAGGCCAGGGAGCTGGCCGGAAAAAACCGCCGGAAATCGCGGCAGCGGGGGAAAAGATTCCCCGTGCCCGGTTTCCGGCGGTTTTTTGTTTTTGCTGTAGCGGTATCTTCGGACGCGGGCTCCGGCTATCCCCCCGCCGCCCGGTTGGTCACGATGCCCACGATGTCGTTGAAGATGACAAAGGCCATGAGGAGCATGAGGAGCACCAGGCCCACCTGCTGGGCCAGCTCCCGGGTGCGCAGGGCCAGGGGTTTTCTCCGCACCGCCTCGATGAGGTAGAACACGAGGTGCCCGCCGTCTAAGACCGGGATGGGGAACAGGTTGATGATCCCCAGGTTGATGGACAAGACCGCGATGAAAATGGAAAGGGCCATGGGCCCCTGTTCGGCGTAATCGCCCGAAAGCTCCGCGATCTTGATGGGCCCCCCCAGAGTCTTGGGGCTGATATCGCCGGTGATGATCTTCCCGAGAATGACCACCGTGAGCTTGCACCAGTACGCGGTGTCCTTTATGCCCTCGGTCACGCCTTCCAGCAGGCCGATGGGCTGGTGTTCGGCCGTGGCCCGGATGCCCACGACGTGCCGAGTGATCTCCTCGCCGTAGATGTTCAGCTCCGTGACTTCCTGGGGAACCACGGTGACGGTTCGGGTTTCTCCGTTGCGGGAAAGCTCCAGGGTCACGGGATCGGCCCCGCTTTTGGTGATGAGGTTCTGGACATCCTCCCAGCTGGTCACCTTGCCGCCATTGATGGAAAGCACCCGGTCGCCCTCGGTGATATCCGACGCCGCAGCCGGGGAACCCTCGCTCACTCCGGCAATGACCGGGGTGAGGATGTATTTCCCCGAAGTGGTGGCGAATACGATGAAGATCAGGGCTGCCAGCACCAGGTTGAAAAAGGGACCGGCAAAGGCGATGGCTATGCGGACGCCCACGGGTTTCTGGGTATAGGATTCCGAAGCGTCCGCTTCGTTCACCTCGTCCCCGGGGTCCTCGCCCACCATCTTCACGTATCCCCCAAGGGGAACAGCGCTGATGCGGTAGTCGGTGCGGCCCCTTTTCCACCCCAGGATGCGGGGCCCGAAGCCCAGGGAGAACACGTCCACTCCCACGCCGCAGGCCCGGGCCACCAGGAAGTGGCCCAACTCGTGAAAGAATACCAGGGTGCCCAGGACAAAGGCGAATGCCAGGATGGTTGTCAGCATGGATGCGGTGCGGCTCGCCGCCCGAGCGCCGGGGTTTTCCGGCGCGGCTCTTGGAGCGGCTCAGCCATCTCCTTTCTTGACCGGAGCGAAATCACGAAGAGATGAACATTTTCAATATAATGCAGGATGGTCCCGGGGCCAGGGAAAAATCAGCCCCGGTCCAAACTCCCGGCCACAAAGGCGCGGGCCCAGCGGTCGGCGGCCAGGATTTCCTCCAGTCCTTGGGCGGGCTCGGGGCAATGGGCTTCCAGGGCGTCCCGGATGAGTTCCGGGATGCGGGAAAAGCCCGCGCGCCTGGAAAGAAAGGCATCCACGGCCGCCTCGTTGGCTGCGTTCAGGACCGCCGGGTAGGTCTTGCCCCGGGCCCCGGCCTCAAAGGCCAGGGACAGGCAGGGGAAACGGGAGAGATCCGGTTTTTCAAAGGTCAGGCTCCCCAGTTCCGGGAAATCGGGCAGGGGCACCCCCAGGGGAAGGCGGTCCGGATAACCCAGGGCGTAGGCGATGGGGCCCATCATTTCCGGGGCCCCCAACTGGGCCAGGATCGCGCCGTCGTGGAAAGCCACCATGGAGTGGATGATGCTTTGGGGGTGCACCAGGACCTGGATGCGGTCCATGGACATGTCAAAGAGCCACCGGGCCTCAATGACCTCCAGGCCCTTGTTCATGAGGGTGGCGGAATCGATGGAGATCTTGGCGCCCATGGCCCAGGTGGGGTGGTTCAAGGCGTCTTCCGGGGTGATACCCGCCATTTTTTCCGCTGGCCAAGTCCTGAAGGGGCCGCCGCTGGCCGTGAGGATCAGGTGGGACACGGTGGCCGGGTCCCGGCCCTCCAGGCACTGGAAGATGGCCGAGTGCTCGCTGTCCACGGGGAGCATGGGCACGCCCTGGCGCGCGGCCTCGGCCATGACCAGCTCTCCGGCCATGACCAGGGTTTCCTTGTTGGCCAGCGCCACGGGTTTTTTTGCCTTCAGGGCCGCCATGGTGGGCAAGAGACCCGCCGCGCCCACAATGGACGAGGCCACCATATCCGCGTCCGGATGCACGGCCGCCGCCTCGTAGCCCTCCGGGCCCCATAGGATTTTTGCCTTGGTGGAACCCAGCATTTCCCGGAGCCGGTCCGCGTCCTCTTTTTCCTTGAGGACCGCCAGGGCGGGGGCGAATTCCCGGATCTGGGCAGCCAGGAGGTCCACATTCCTGCCGGCCGCCAGGGCGGTGACGGAGAAGCGTTCCGGAAACCGCCGCACCACTTCGCAGACGTTTTTGCCGATGGAGCCGGTGCTTCCCAGGATGCTGAGGCGTTTCATGGTGTCTCCCGGCAGATGGCTGGGTTATGGGCGCGGGGCGGCATGTTGTGTTTCAAGGGAAAGGGCCGTTTTCCCAGCGTCAGAACGTGGCGAACACCTTGAAGCAGTAGACCACCGGCGCGGTGAAGAGCATGCCGTCTATGCGGTCCATCATGCCTCCGTGGCCCGGGAAGATGCCCCCCATGTCCTTGACCCCGAAGGAGCGCTTGATCATGGACTCGAAGAGGTCCCCCATCTGGGTGGCCAGGGCCGCGCACACGGCCAGGACCAAAAGGAAGGCCCAGGAGAGTTCCGGCAGGAAGAAGAGCTTGAACACCGTGGCCACGGCGAGATCCATGAGGATGCTCCCCACTGAGCCCTCCACGGTCTTGTTCGGGGAAAGGGCGGGGATGAGCTTGTGGCGGCCCAGGTAGGTCCCGGCGTAGAAGGCCCCAGTGTCGGACATGAAGGCCAGCCACAGGGGAAGCATCATCCAGGTGACGCCCTTGTCCCCGCCGCGCAAAAGAACCAGGGAGGAGATCATGCACGGGATGTACAGGATGGAAAGGGCCTCCACCGTGAGCTTCTCGAAACCGTGCTTGCCCTGGTTGAACCGGATCATGGCCCGGCCCGCGAAGACGAAGAGCGCCATCCACAGGGCCACGAACATGAGCCGGAAAGACCCGGCCCAGGCAGCCACCAGGATCATGCTCCCCAGGAACACGGCCAGGATGAACCCGAAATCCAGGATGGACCTGGCCTTGCAGAAGTTTTTGAAATACTCCCACAGGGCGAGCGCCGAGACGGCGATGGCCAGGATCATGAAAGCCCAGGCCGGGGAGAGGAAAAAGAAGGCCAGCAGGGTGGGGGCCAGGAAAAAAGCGGTGACCCATCTTTTCTGGTGCGAGGAAAGGGCCATGGAATGCTCCCGTCGCTTCCGGGCGGCGCCCGGGCGGATCAGAACTCGGTCAGCTGGTCGCCGGTTCTGCCGAACCGGCGCTCGCGGGCAGCGTAGTCGTTCAAGATGGAAAGGTATTCTTCCTTGCTGAAATCCGGCCACAGGGTGGGGGTGAAAAAGAGCTCCGCATAGGCCGCCTGCCAGAGCAGGAAGTTGCTGATGCGCATCTCCCCGCTGGTGCGGATGAGGAGATCCGGGTCCGGGGTCTTGGCGGTGTACAGGCGTGAGGCAAAATCCGCCTCGGTGATCCCCGCCGGGTCCAGCCGCCCGGCCGCAGCGTCGGCGGCCAGCCCCCGGACGGCGGACAGGATTTCTTCCCGGGCTCCGTAGGACAGGGCCAGGGTGAGCACCATGTCCCGGTTTCCCGCCGTGACGCCGCGGATGTGATCCAGGGTGTTCAGAACTTTTTCCGGCAGGCGGGAAAGGTCGCCGATGGCTTCCAGCCGGATGCCGTTTTCCAGGAGTTCGGATTTTTCGGAATTCAGGAAACGGGTGAGAAGGATCATCAGGGCGGAGACCTCGGAGGCCGGGCGCTGCCAGTTCTCCGTGGAAAAGGCGTACAGGGTCAGGTGGCCGATGCCCAGTTCCCGGGTGGCGCGCACCACCATGCGCACGGTCTCGGCGCCCTTTTCGTGGCCCCTGACCCGGTTCAACAGGCGTTTCTTGGCCCAGCGTCCGTTTCCGTCCATGATGATGGCCACGTGCCGGGGCAGGGCGCCCGAAAGCGAGGCGGCCCTAGAACTCAAGGATTTCCTTTTCCTTCCCTCCGCAGACCTCGTCGATCTTCCTGATGTGGTCGTCGGTGATCTTTTGGGTCCGGTCCTGGGCCTTGAAAGCCTCGTCCTCGGAGATGTCGCCGTCCTTCTTCATCTTTTTCAGGGTCTCGTTGGCGTCCCGCCGGGCGTTTCTCACCACCACCTTCTGCTCCTCGCATATCCTGGACACCTGCTTGACCAGCTCTTTGCGCCGGTCTTCCGTCAGGGCGGGGATGTTGATGCGGATGATTTTGCCGTCCGAGGAGGGGGTGAGCCCGAGATCGGATTTCAAAATGGCCTTTTCAATGTCTCCGATTGCGGTCAGGTCCCAGGGCTGGATGGTGATGCTGCGGCTGTCGGGCACGGACATGGTGGCCATTTGGCTCAAGGGGGTGAGCGTACCGTAGTAGTTGACCCGGATAATATCCAGAATCACGGTGGAAGCACGTCCGGTGCGCACCCTTGCGAGTTCCTTCTTCAGGGCTTCGATGGATTTCTCCATCTTCTCCCGGGCCTCTTCATACACGAGTTCGAGCATGGTCTCCTCCATTGACGCCGGGGCGGTCCGCCGGCGCGGTCAGCCTCCGATGTAGGTGCCCACGGACTCGCCCTGGATGATCTTCAAGACGTTGCCTTTTGTGCGCAGGTTGAACACCACCAGGGGCAGGGCGTTGTCCATGGCCAGGGAAATGGCGGTCATATCCATGACCCTCAGGTTCTTCTCAATGACCGTCCGGTAGTCCGTCTTCAGGATGGGTTTGGCGCCGGGCACCTTTTCCGGGTCCGCGTCAAACAGGCTGTCCACCTTGGTTGCCTTCAGCAGGATCTGGGCGTGGATCTCCTGGGCCCGGAGCACGGCGGCGGTGTCCGTGGTGAAGTAGGGACTGCCGGTGCCTGCGGCGAAGATGACCACCCGGCCCTTTTCCAGGTGCCTGAGCGCCCGGCGCAGGATGTAGGGCTCGGCCATCTCGTGCATCTCGATGGCCGTCATGACCCGGGTCTCCATACCCTTTTTTTCCAGCACGTCCTGGAGGGCCAGGGAGTTGATGACCGTGGCCAGCATGCCCATGTGATCGGCGCTGGCCCGGTCCATGCCAAAGGATGACGCAGCCACGCCCCGGAAGATGTTGCCGCCCCCCACCACCAGGGCCATCTGCACCCCGGCGTCGTAGGCTTCCCGGATCTCGTCGCCCACGTACTGGAGGACTTCCGGATGGATACCGAAGCCCTGGTCGCCCATGAGGGCCTCCCCGGAAATTTTGAGGAGGACCCTGTCGTATCTGCCCTGGCCCATGGTCTTATTCGCAGCCCAACTGGAACCGGACGAACCGGCGGATCTGGATGTTCTCGCCCACCCTGGCCACGGTTTCGTTCAAGAGATCCTGGATAGTGATCTTGGGGTTCTTCACAAAGGGCTGGGACAGGAGGCAGTTTTCCTTCAGGTAGGCCTGGATCTTTCCGTCCACGATCTTGCCGGCCACGCTGTCGGGCTTGCCCATTTCCTTGACCTGGCCCAGGTAGATCTCCCGCTCCTTGGCCAGAATCGCCTCGTCCACATCCTCGGCCCGCACGGCCAGGGGGGCGGTGGCGGCGATTTGCATGGCCAGGTCGTGGGCGAACTCCTGAAACTGCTCGTTCTTGGCCACGAAATCCGTCTCGCAGTTCACCTCCACCAGCACGCCAAGCTTGCCGTTGCTGTGGATGTAGGAGTGGATGGTGCCCTCGGAGGTGGCGCGGCCCGCGCGTTTCTTGGCTGTGGCCAGGCCCTTCTTGCGCAGGAAATCCACGGCCTTTTCGAGGTCCCCGCCGGCCTCGTCCAGGGCCTTTTTGCAGTCCATCATGCCGGCCCCCGTGCTGGTGCGTAGGTCCTTGACCTTCTGCGCGCTGATATCTGCCATGACTGTTCTCCCGATTAGGCTTGTATAGGTTTTCCCGGGGCCCGGAAATCCGGGCCCCGGTTGTTCTTGACTTGAGGTTTCCCCGTCCGTCCGGACTATTCGGAGACTTCCCCGGCTTCCCCGGCTTCTTCAGGTTCTTCCCCGGGGGCGTTCTTGATGATCTCGATGATCGGTCCCTCTGCACCCTCGACCGAGGCTTCCGGGATCACCTGGGAGATCTCCGCGTGCATGGCGGCGGCGGCCTTCTCGTCGGAATCCTTGTCCGAGGCGGCGGCTTTGCGCTCCTCATAGATCTGGGCGCCCTTGAGGCAGGCATCGGTGATGCGGGACGTGATGAGGCGGATGGCCCGGATGGCGTCGTCGTTGCCCGGGATGATGTAGTCGATCTGGTCCGGGTCGCAGTTGGTGTCCACGATGGCCACGATGGGGATGCCCAGGCGGTTGGCCTCCTTGACGGCGATCTGCTCGTTCTTGGGGTCGATGATGAACATGGCCGCAGGCAGCTTGGTCATGACGCGGATGCCGCCCAGGTTGCTGTCCAGCTTCACCCGCTCCTTGCCCATCTTGAGGCGTTCCTTCTTGGGGAACAGGTTGATGGACCCGTCGTTGAAGATGGTGTTCAGGTGGTTCAACCGGTCGATGCCCACCTTGATGGTCTGGAAGTTGGTCATCATGCCGCCCAGCCACCGGTTGTGCACGTAGTACATCTCGCAGCGGTTGGCCTCCTCGTAGACGGTCTCCCGGGCCTGCTTCTTGGTGCCCACGAAGAGGACCTTCCCTCCGTTGGCCACGGTTTCCACGATGAGGTCGTAGGCCGTGCGGAACATGCGGACCGTTTTCTGGAGGTCCACGATGTAGATGCCGTTTCGGGCGCCGAAGATGTACGGCTTCATCTTGGGGTTCCAACGCTTGGTCTGGTGCCCGAAATGTACGCCTGCTTCCAGAAGCTCCTTCATGGTGATGTACGACATGGTTCTCTCTCTCCTTTTGCCGGTTTTGGTTCCGCCGCCCCCATCGTCCCGGGCCCCGACTTCCCTTGGAAGCAACCAGGGGTCCGATCCGGAGGCGTGTGTGATGGCCGGGCTTTCAACTCTTGGCCCGGCTGGGGAACAGGTTGCCACCACCTTGGGCGACAAGAAAACTTGGGTAGCACAGTTTCCGGTCAGGACGCAACTGTTTTACGACTTGGTATTTTCATGCGGGGGAGAGGAAAAGGCGGCCGGATGGCCTGGCGCCTGGATCTGGGGAGGGAAGTCCAGGCCGGGCGGTTCGATCTTTTTCGGCAGGGGAGGGGCCTCTCCAGGGGCTCCCCAGGCCTTGGGCCTCCCGCCTTTCCCTTCAGGGCTTGCGATGCTTCCCGAACATGCGGGGCTCGGTGCCAACGGCCAGGCGGCGGAGGTTTTCGGCGTGGCGGACCCACATGAGGGCGGCCATGACAGCCCCGGCGGCGGCGGCGGCCGGACCCGCGCCGGAAATGGCCAGGGCCGGGAAGAGGAGGGCGGCGGCCGTGAGGGAGCCCACGGAAACCCGGCCCGACAGGGCCGTGAACAGGGCAAAGGCCCCCATGCAGGCGCCCAGGGCCGGGAGGGAGAGGACGGCCAGGCCCCCGGCGGCGCTGGCCACGCCCTTGCCGCCCCCCTTGAATTTTGAGTACACGGGGAACAGGTGCCCCAGGAAGGCGGCCAGGGCCACGGCGGCGGTCCAGGGGCTTTCCGGGGAGGTGAGGGCTGCTGCGGCTGCGGCCGGGAGGGCGGCCTTGGCCGCGTCGGCGGCCAGGGTGGCCAGGCCCGGGGCCCAGCCCGCTGTCCGGGCCACGTTGGTGGCCCCGATGTTGCCGCTCCCCGAGGCCCGGGGGTCGCCCTTGCCCGCCAGCCGGGCAAAGACCAGCCCGAAGGGGACCGACCCCAGGAGGTACGCCAGAAGGATCAGGATCAAGAGGATTGCCTGCATGTTCGCCTCCCAGGGCCATGGGAAAAAGGAGATGAGTCCGCCGGAGGGCAGAGGTAGCCGACCCCCGGGGGGGGCGTCAAGGGCAAAGAGGGCCCAGACGGCCCAAACCCGCGCTCCTGGAGGTTTCCGGGTTTTGGGTTTCCAATCCCCTTGCCAGGGCATCCGGCCTGTGTTAGCCTGAAATGCTATCAACCATGCGGCTTCGGAACCGTCAGGATCCCCGGCTTCCCCGTCCCGCCGGTCCCCAGGAAAAACCTTCCCCAGGGGACCCCGGAACCGGGAAAAAGATCCCCGGGGCCGCGTGGGTAACCGGGCCCCCCGGAAGCGGGTGGCCCTCTCCCCGGAGGCCCTCCTCCACGCGGCGGTGCGCCATGGCATTTTTCCAGTACATTTCCGGCTTGTTTTCCAACGACCTGGCCATTGATCTGGGCACGGCCAACACCCTGGTCTATGTCCGGGGCAAGGGGATCGTGCTTTCCGAACCTTCCGTGGTGGCGGTGCGCACGGACAACCGGTACCGGGACAAGGTGCTGGCCGTGGGCACCGAGGCCAAGGCCATGCTGGGGCGGACTCCGGGCAACATCGTGGCCATCCGCCCCATGCGGGACGGCGTGATCGCGGACTTCGAGGTCACCGAGGCCATGCTGTCGTACTTTATCAAGAAGGTGCACAACCGGGGCACCTTTGTCCGGCCCCGCATCGTCATCGCCGTGCCCTCGGGCATCACCCAGGTGGAGAAGCGGGCCGTGAAGGAGTCGGCCGAGTCCGCCGGGGCCCGGGAGGTCTTCCTCATCGAGGAGCCCATGGCCGCGGCCATCGGCGCGGGCCTGCCCATCACCGAGCCCACCTGCAACATGGTGGTGGACATCGGCGGCGGCACCACGGAGGTGGCGGTCATCTCCCTTTCCGGCATCGTGTATTCCCGGAGCATCCGGGTGGCCGGGGACAAGATGGACCGGGCCATCATCCAGTACATCAAGCGGAAGTACAACCTCCTCATCGGCGAACGCACGGCCGAGGCCATCAAGACCACGATCGGCAACGCCTACCCCGATCCGGAGCACATGGAAACCATCGAGGTCAAGGGCCGGGACCTGGTTTCCGGCATCCCCAAGATCCTGATCATCGACTCCGAGGAGGTGCGCATCGCCATCTCCGAGCAGATCGACGCCATCGTGGAAACCGTGAAGATCGCCCTGGAGCAGACGCCGCCGGAGCTTTCGGCGGACATCGTGGACCGGGGCATCGTGCTCACGGGCGGCGGCGCCCTGTTGAAAAACCTGGACAAGCTCCTGATGGAGGAGACCGAACTGCCTGTGACCGTGGCGGACGACCCTCTTTCCACTGTGGCCCTGGGAACGGGCAAAGCCTTGGACTCCATCGAGATCCTCCGGGATGTCGCCCTCAGGTGACCCGCCCCCCGGTTTTTTTCCGGGCGGCCTTTTCCGTCTTCGGCCAGCGGTCTTTTCCGGCGCGGGCCCCTACCGGCATCACGGGAAAAACCTTCCTTCCCCCTGCCCGAACCAGGGTCGGCCCCAGCGCTGCCCGGCCCCGGGAGGCGTGATCAGGAGGGAAGCGGGCTTCTCGTGATGCGGACCCCTTTTCGCCCATGTTCTCCCGAAAAGCGGCTCTCTTTGTCGCCCTCATTCTCCTGGCCGGGCTGACGGCCCTGTCCCTGTACACGTCCGCCGTCCGGGCCCGGCAATCCCACCCGGCGGCCCGGGTCGTCCTGGCGGTGGTGGCCCCCCTCCAGGACGGCGTGGCCCGGGTCACCCGGAGCTTTTCCCGGATCTGGGAGCAGTATTTCCACCTGGTGGACACGGCCCGGGAAAACCGGCAGATGAAGGAGGCCCTGGCCCTCACCCGGGTCGACGCGGCCTTGTGCCGGGAGCTTTCCGGGGAGAACAGCCGCCTGCGGGAGCTTCTGGATTTTTCCAGCCTGAGCGACTTTTCCTTCGTGGCCGCCCGGGTGGTGGCCGAGGGGCCCTCGGACTGGTACAAAAGCGTGGTCATCAACCGGGGAACCCGGCACGGCGTGATGGAGGGCATGGCCGTCGTGACGCCCCAGGGGGTGGCCGGGCAGGTGGTGAACGCATCGGGCCGTTACGCCCAGGTGCTCCTCCTCCTGGACCCCAACTGCGGGGTGGACGCCCGGGTGTCCCGCACCCGGGCCAGGGGGGTGGTGGATGGCGGTGTGTTCGGGGTCTGCCGCATGAAGTACCTGGACAAGCAGCAGGACGTGCGCCCCGGGGATCTGGTGGTGACCACGGGCCTGGACCGGATTTTCCCCCGGGGGCTCACCCTGGGCACCGTGACCCGGGTTTCCCGGGATGATCCGGGCCTTTTCGCGGAAGTGGAAATCAAGCCGGCCGTGTCCTTTGGCCGGTTGGAGGAGGTCCTGGTGGTCACCGGCCCCCGGGAGCCTCCGGACGGCGTGACGCCGTGACGACCCTTTTTCTCCTGGCTGTGGGGCTCTTTCTGGTCCTGGTCCAGACCGTGCCCCCGGGGTTGGCCCTCCCCCTGGCCTCGGCCTACGACCTCACCGCCGTATTCGTGCTCTACCTCTCCCTGTTCCGTCCCCCCGTCCAGGGAGCGGTCCTGGCCGCGTTTCTTGGCTCGGCCATGGACCTTTTTGCCGGGGGGCCCCCAGGGCCGTATCTGGTGGCCTACCTGTGGATTTTTGCCGGGGCCAGGAGCGTGCCCCGGTACGTCCGGGCCGTGAACCCCCTGTTTTTGGCCGGGGCCTCGGTGCTGGCTGTGGGAGTGGAGGCCGCCATCCTTTCCGGCGCGTCGCTTCTTGCCCCCGGCGGCGGCGCCACGGCGGCCCGGTACGCGGGGTTCTGGGGCTGGGCCATGATCTGGGCCGGGGCCACGGGCTGGGCCATGATCCTGGGCCTTTCCCTGGCCGTGGAACGACTCGAGAAACGAATTTCCGCCAGGTCGGATGAAGACGGCGAACCTCCATCGAAAAACCGGGGATGAGCGTTTCAGACGCCGGGCGTCCTGGACGTCCTTCATCATCCTGTGCGCCTTGAGCGTGCTGGTGGCCCGCATGTTTCACCTCCAGGTGATCCTGGGCCACCACATGCGCCGCCTGTCCGAAAACAACCGTATCCGCATCCAGTCCGTGAACCCGCCCCGGGGCCTTATCCTGGACGCGGCCGGCCGGGTGGTGGCGGGCAACCGTCCGGCCTTTGACGTGTACTGGACCCCGGCCGACGCCAGGGACCCCCGGGCCGACGCCGTGCTTTTGGCGGATTACCTGGGGATTCCCGTGGACGAGGTCCTGGAGCGGGCCACGCCGGTGCTGGACAGCCCCAAGCCCCAGGCCGTGCGGGTGGCCGAGGATGTGGGCCGGGACGTGGTGGGGGTGTTGGAAGCCCACGCCTGGGAGCTGGCCGGGATGCGCATCGAGGTGGGCTCCATGCGGTATTACCCCTTCGGCCCGGCGGCGGCTCATCTGGTGGGCTACGTGGCCCAGGTGAGCAAGGAGGATTTGGCCAAAGCCCGTCATGCCGCCAACCGCCCCGGCGACCGGGTGGGCAAGATCGGCGTGGAAAAGCTTTTCGGGGTTGAACTTTCCGGGAAGCACGGAGGACGCCTGGAGGAGGTGGACGCCCGGGGCCGGCCGGTTTCCGTGATGCGTTCCGTGCCGCCCCTTTCCGGCTGCAACGTGCGCCTGACCCTGGACATGAATCTCCAGAAGGATGCCCGGCGGCTCATGGCCGGCAAGTCCGGGGCCCTGGTCGCCCTGGACCCCAACACCGGCCGGGTCCTGGCCCTGGTTTCCGAGCCGTCCTTTGACCCCAACTGGTTCGTGGGGGGGCTCACCTCCGCGCGGTGGGACGCCCTGGTGTCGGACCTGGACCGTCCTCTGCAGAACAAGGCTCTGGCCGGGGAATACCCCCCCGGCTCCGTGTACAAGATCGTCACGGCCCTGGCCGCCCTGGAAGAAGGCGTGGCCGGGCCGGGCACGGTTCATTTCTGCCCGGGAGACTACGAATACGGAGACCGGCACTTCCGGTGCTGGCGCAAGGGGGGGCATGGGACCGTGAGTCTGGCCAGGGCCCTGGCCGAGTCCTGCGACGTCTATTTTTATAAGGTCGGGGAGCGCCTGGGGGTGGACCGGCTGGCCTTCTACGCCTCGGGCTGCGGCCTGGGCCAGGTTCCGGGCCTGGGGCTGGCTTCCGAGGCCCGGGGGCTCGTCCCCACCGCAGCCTGGAAAAAGCGCCGCACAGGCCAGCGCTGGGTGGGGGGCGAGACCCTGTCCCTGGCCATCGGCCAGGGGTTCAACCTGGTGACCCCTCTCCAGGCGGCGGTCCTCATCGCGGCGGTGGCCAACGGGGGCACGGTGTACAAACCCCTCCTGGCCTATTCTGTGGAGCGGCCCGACGGCCATGTCCTCACCCGGTTCACCCCCCAGGCCGTGGGCAGCCTGCCGGTTTCGGCCCGGAACCTGGACCTGGTGCGCCAGGGCCTGTGCCAGGCGGTGAACGGCCCCGCAGGCACGGCCCGGGTGGCGGCTCTGCCCGGGGTGGAAATCTGCGGCAAGACGGGCACGGCCCAGGTGGTGGGGCGCAAGGACCGGGAAAAGTTCCTGAACGAGACGGACTTCCGGAAAAGTTTCAAGGACCACGC
>JAHJUF010000031.1 GCA_018829095.1 Pseudomonadota bacterium
ATCATCTTCCTGGACGAGATGGACAAGATCGCGGCCTCCGGCGGCAAGGGCCACGGCCCGGACGTGTCCCGGGAGGGGGTCCAGCGGGATCTTTTGCCCATCGTGGAAGGCACCACGGTGAACACCAAGTACGGGATGGTGAAGACGGACCACATCCTGTTCATCGCCTCGGGGGCGTTCACCATGGCCAAGCCCTCGGACCTCATCCCGGAACTCCAGGGCCGGTTCCCCATCCGGGTGGAGCTTCATGCCCTGGATGAGGCCCAGTTCGCCCGGATATTGACCGAGCCCCGGAACTCCCTGACCCTCCAGTACGCCGAACTCCTGGCCACGGAGGGCATCAGCCTGAGTTTTGACAAAGGCGCGGTGACCGAGATCGCCAGGATCGCCCGGGAAGTGAACGAAGCCACGGAGAACATAGGCGCCCGGCGGCTCCACACCCTCCTGGAATGCATCCTGGAGGACGTGCTGTTCGATGCCCCGGACCTGCCGGAAAAGACCGTGAAAATCGACGCGGATTACGTGGTGCGGAAACTCGCGCCCATACAGAAGGACCAGGACCTGTCCCGGTATATTCTATAGCTATAGGCCGGGGAACGGGACCGGGAAACCCGAATTCTTTTCCGTTGCCGGGGAGCATCCTTCCCATGGAAGAAAGAAACGCAGCCGAGATCCTCATAGAGGCCCTGCCGTACATCCGGCGGTTCTCCGGACGGACGATCGTCATCAAGTACGGCGGGCACGCCATGGTGGACGAGGACCTGAAGGAGGCCTTCGCCAGGGACATCACCCTGTTGAAGCTCATCGGCATCCACCCGGTTGTGGTCCACGGCGGCGGCCCCCAGATCAACGACGTCCTGGACAAGATGGGCATCACGCCCCGGTTCGTCCGGGGCATGCGGGTGACCGACGAGGCCACCATGGACGTGGTGGAGATGGTCCTGGGGGGCAAGGTCAACAAGTCCATCGTGGCCCTGGTGAACCGCCAGGGAGGAAATGCGGTGGGGCTTTCAGGAAAGGACGGCGGGCTCCTGCTGGCGGAGAAGATGCCCGGCGTAGTGGTGGAGGATGCGGACAAGCCTCCGGAGCTCCTGGACCCGGGGCTTGTGGGGGACGTGAAATCCGTGAACCCTGCCATTCTCCACACGCTGGCCGGTGACGGGTTCATCCCCATCATCGCGCCCGTGGGCGTTGGGGAAAACGGTGAGACCTACAACATCAACGCGGACCTCGTGGCCTCCCGCATCGCTTCCGCCCTGGGGGCGGGAAAGCTGATCCTTTTGACCGACGTGGACGGGGTGAAGGACGCCTCCGGCAAGCTCCTTTCGGCCCTGGACCGGGAAACCGCCCGACGAATGATCGCCTCCGGCGAGATCTCCGGGGGTATGATCCCCAAGGTGGAGTGCGCCCTTTCCGCCCTTTCCCAAGGCGTGGAAAAGGTGCATATCCTCAATGGAAAGATTCGCCATGCCCTGCTTCTGGAGCTGTTCACGGACCAGGGGATCGGGACCATGGTGAAGTCGTAGGGACGGACGTTTTTTCCCGGCGGCGAACAGGCTGCGAGGGATACGATAAGAGGTGCGATAATGGCGATAATGGCAAAGAATTCCATCATGGAACTGGCGGACTCGGTCCTGGCCCGGACCTACGGCCGGCAGCCCCTTTGCCTGGTGCGGGGCGAGGGCTGCACGGTCTGGGACTCGGAAGGAAAGTCCTATCTTGATTTCGTGGCCGGCCTGGCCGTGTGCATCCTGGGCCACAGCCACCCGGCCGTGGCCCGGGCCGTGGCTGACCAGGCCGCGAAGCTGGTGCACGTTTCCAACATCTTTTACACCGAACCCCAGGCGCGGCTGGCCTCCTGGCTGGTGGCGAACAGTTTCGCGGACCGGGTGTTTTTCTGCAACTCCGGGGCCGAGGCCAACGAGGCGGCCATCAAGATCGCCCGGAAGTTCGCCAAGGACTCGGGCCGGCCGGAACGCTACCGGGTCCTTGCCACCCGGGGTTCGTTCCACGGCCGGACTCTGGCCACGCTCTCGGCTACGGGCCAGGAGAAGATCCACCACGGTTTCGAACCCCTGGTGGACGGCTTTGACCACGTGCCGTTCAATGACCTGGCCGCTGCCCAAAAAGCCGTGGGGGACAAGACCTGCGCCATCCTGGTGGAGCCCATCCAGGGCGAGGGCGGCGTGTGCATGCCCGGGCCGGGATATCTGGCGGGGTTGCGGAAACTCTGCGATGACGAGGGCATCCTCCTCATCTTCGACGAGGTCCAGACAGGCATGGGCCGCACCGGGCGGCTCTTTGCCCACGAGCATTTCAAGGTGTTCCCCCATGTCATGACCCTGGCCAAGGGGCTGGCCAACGGGCTGCCCATCGGCGCCATGCTGGCTGAGGAGCGGGTGGCCGCGTCCTTCACCCCGGGCACCCACGCCACCACCTTCGGCGGCACGCCCCTGGTGTGCGCCGGGGCCCTGGCCGTGGTGAACACCCTGGATGAGCAGGGCGTCCTGGCCCAATGCCGGCAGACCGGGGAGTACCTCAAGGGACGCTTGAAGGAAATCGCGGTCCAACGGCCCGTGGTGAAGGAGGTCCGGGGCCTGGGCCTCATGCTGGGCATGGAGCTTTCCGTGTCCGGCCTCCCGGTGGTGGACGCCATGCGGGAAAAAGGCTTCCTCATCAACTGCACCCAGGACAAGGTTCTTCGCTTCCTGCCGCCGCTGATCGTGAGCAAGGAAGAAGTGGACGCCATGATCCCGGCCCTGGACAAGGCGCTGGGAACCCTGGTCTGAATCCGGGGCGGGTTTGTTTGGAGAAAACCCGGGCCGTTGAGCCCGGTGAAAGGAAAAGGGTTTGAAACAGGACATCACCACCCTGTGGGATCTTTCGGAGGAGCGCATCCAATACCTCTTCGCCCGGGCCCTGGAACTGAAGAAACAGCACCGGGAGAACCGGCGGGATCTTCCTCTGGCCGGGCGGTCCGTGGGTCTCATGTTCGACAAGCCCTCCACCCGAACCCGGGTGTCCTTTGAGGCGGCCATGATCCAACTGGGCGGCGTGCCCATGTTCATCAGCGTCAAGGACACCCAGATCGCCAGGAATGAGCCGGTGGAGGACACCTCCCGGGTGCTTTCGCGCTACCTGGACGCCCTGGTGGTGCGGACCTTCAGCCAGAAGTTCATGGAGGACCTGGCAGCCTCGGCGGACATCCCGGTGATCAACGCCCTGACCGACCTGTACCACCCCTGCCAGATCCTCTCCGACCTCCTCACGGTCCTGGAGGCCCGGGGGGATCTTTCCGGCGCGCGCATCGCCTGGATCGGGGACGGCAACAACGTGGCCCACTCCTGGATCAACGCGGCGGCCATTTTGGGCTTCAACCTCACCCTGGCCTGCCCGGCCACCCACATGCCCGAGGGGTTCATCCTGGAAAAGGCGCGCCAGGAGGGCAGGGGGGATATCCGGGTGGTGAACGATCCGGCCGAGGCGGCGGAAGGGGCGCACGTAATCTACACGGACGTCTGGGCCAGCATGGGCCAGGAGTCGGAGCAGCACCAGCGGGAGAAAGCCTTTGCCGGATTCACCGTGGACCAGCGTCTGGTGGACCTGGCCTCGCCGGATGTCATCGTCATGCACTGCCTCCCGGCCCACCGGGGGGAGGAGATCACCCACGAGGTCCTGGAGGGCGAACGCTCCGTGGTCTGGGACCAGGCGGAAAACAAGCTTCACATGCACAAGGCCATTCTGGAGGCCTTGGTGCTGACTTGGAGATAGGGAAGGAGATACTTCCGTGGCAGCGAAAGTGAATAAAGTGGTTCTGGCCTATTCGGGGGGGCTGGACACCTCCGTGATCCTGAAGTGGCTCGTGGAAACCTACCAGTGCGAGGTCATCGCCTTTGCCGCGGACATCGGCCAGGGCGAGGAGCTTTCTCCCGTCCGGGAAAAGGCCATGAAGACCGGCGCGTCCAAGGTGTACATCGACGACCTCACCGAGGAGTTCGTCTCCGATTTCGTGTTTCCGGCTTTTCGGGCCAATGCCCTGTACGAGGGCCAGTACCTCCTGGGCACGTCCCTGGCCCGGCCCCTCATCGCCAAGCGCCAGATGGAAATCGCGGCGGCCGAGGGCGCGGACGCGGTTTCCCACGGGGCCACGGGCAAGGGCAACGATCAGGTGCGCTTCGAGCTCACCTACCTGACCATGGACCCCAACATCCGCATCATCGCGCCCTGGCGGGAGTGGGACCTCCTGTCCCGGACCAGGCTCATGGAGTTTGCCGAAAAACACGGCATCCCCGTGCCGGTGAGCAAGGACAAGCCCTACAGCATGGATCGGAACCTTTTGCACATCTCCTACGAGGGCGGCGTGCTGGAAGATCCCTGGACCGCGCCGGACGAGTCCATGTTCGTCCTCACCACCGACCCGGCCAAGGCGCCGGACCGGGCCGAGGAAATCACCGTGGATTTCGAGCAGGGCGACCCCGTGGCCGTGAATGGCGAAAAGCTTTCCCCGGCAGCCCTTTTGGCCAGGCTGAACGAATTGGGCGGGCGTCACGGCATCGGCCGGGTGGACCTGGTGGAGAACCGGTTCGTGGGCATGAAGTCCCGGGGCGTGTACGAGACCCCGGGCGGCACCCTTCTGCGGGCCGCCCACATGGCTGTGGAATCCCTCACCATGGACCGGGAGGTCATGCACCTGCGCGACGGCCTCATCCCCCGGTATGCGGAGCTGGTGTACTACGGGTTCTGGTATTCGCCCGAGATGCGCGTGCTCCAGAAGACCATGGACGAAACCCAGCATAACGTCACGGGCACGGCCCGGCTTCTCCTGTACAAGGGCTCCTGCCGGGTCACGGGCCGGAAGTCGAAACAATCCCTGTACAGGATGGATATTGCCACCTTTGAAGAGGACGAGGGCGCCTACCGCCAAAAGGACGCGGAAGGCTTCATCCGGTTGAATGCATTGCGTTTGAGGATAGGGGCGATGCTGGCAGGGGGGAAAACCCCTTCTTGAAAGAAGGGGTTTTCCCCCCTGC
>JAHJUF010000239.1 GCA_018829095.1 Pseudomonadota bacterium
CGCCGCCGGAAAGGGCATGCCCGCCGGGGAGCTGTTCTCCCGGTATGAGGCGTTCCTCATGGAAGCCATGGCCCTCAAGGCCACTCCAAAGAAACACTCGGACGTGCTCATGCATATGATGGGGTACTTCAAGAAGGATCTCTCCGGGGACGAGAAGCGGGAACTCCTGGAGGTCATCGAAGATTTCCGGAAAGGACTCCTGCCCCTGGTGGCGCCGCTCACCCTGCTTTCCCACTATGTGCGCAAATACGGGTCCGAGTACCTGGCCGGCCAGGCCTATTTGTCGCCCCATCCGGCTGAATTGGGTCTGAGAAACCATGCCTGAGGCGGATAAATTGTTTGGATTCCCTCTGTTTTAAAAAGGTTGCCATTCAGGTGACCGTTCTTGATTTCGAGGAGCGACAAGGGATGGAAAACGAAGCCATGAAGTTCCTGGAGGATGCGGGGTACCTGGTCCTGGCCACTGCGGGCCAAGGCCAGCCCCTTTGCTCCCTCATGGCCTGCGTGGCCGGGCCCGGGGAGGGGCGCGTCCACATGGCCGCAGAAACCGCTAGCCGGAAGTACGCCAACATGCTGGAAAACCCCTGGGTGAGCCTCCTGGCCGACACCCGGGACCGGGATTTTTCCCAGGGGCCCGGGGGTATCCGGGCCATGACCCTGTCCGGGACCTTTTCGGGGCCTATACCCGGCGAAGCCGTGGAGGCCGTCCGGGAAAAGTTTCTTTCCCGGCACCCGGGCATGGGGGATTTTCTGGATCGGCCCGGGGTGGTTTTTTTCGCCGTGGCCCTGGATTCCTGGGATCTTCTGGAAGGTCCTTCTCGGGTGGTTTCGCGGTCTGAGTTCGCTTGACGGGGGACCCTGATTGTAGTAGGCAGGGAGCGGCGAAAAGCCCTGGGGCCGTCTTTCCCCGTGATTCCCGATGGTTCGGGAAAAGGTCCCGTGGGAGCTGGAAGTGAGGCTTCCGGAATTCCGGGCATGCGCCGTGCTTTCAACCACACCGCTCCGGCCTGGCCGGGACGAAAAAAGAAGGAATCAGGCGGGCGGGTTCGTCCGGAAGCCGTTTTCCGGGAGGGCCGTTGGTCCGCCTGCCTGTGGACGAAACCTTGAACGCGACGATTTTTGATTTCTCCCGAATCCTGCCGGGAGTGTACGTTTCCCCCTCTTGCAGGGAGTCTTTTGCCAGGGCTCCTTTGGGGGCGGTGGATTCGTGCCCGGTTACGCCCGAAGGCCGCCCAGCCCGCCCGTGCAGGGCGGGCGTTTTTTTGGGATGAACCGCCCGGGCGGGGCGAGGGAAAAAAGGTACGCAGACCCGGCCCAGGCCGGGAAACCGGCAAAACGCATCCAAACACGCGCGAGGATAATGACATGAGCAAGACGAACGGAAAAAAGACCGGCGCCGTGATGGTGGTGGGCGCGGGCATCTCAGGCATGCAGTCCGCCCTGGATCTCGCCAACTCCGGTTACTACGTCTATCTGGTGGAGAAGGGACCGGCCATCGGCGGGCTCATGAGCCAGCTGGACAAGACCTTCCCCACCAACGACTGCGCCATGTGAGTGATTTCGCCCAAGCTGGTCGAGGTCGGCCGGCACATCAACATCGAGCTCATCACCAACGCGGAATTGGAAAATCTGGAAGGCGAACCCGGCCACTTCTCGGCCCACGTGAGCCAGAAGCCCCGCTACATCAACGAGGATTTGTGCACGAGTTGCGGGGAGTGCGCCAAGGTCTGCCCCATCAGCGTTCCGGACGAATACAACCAGTGCTTGAACGACCGCAAGGCGGCCTTCAAGCGCTATGCCCAGGCCATCCCCGGCGCTTACGGCATCAGCAAGCGGGGCACGGCGCCCTGCAAGGCCACCTGCCCGGCGCACCCCTCCATCCAGGGTTTCGTGGCCCTGATCAACCAGGGCAAGATCGCCGAGGCCAACAAGCTCTTCAAGGACGAGCACCCTTTCCCGGGCGTGTGCGGCCGCGTGTGCCATCACCCCTGCGAGGGTGAGTGCTCCCGGGGCGACGTGGACGAGCCCATCGCCATCCGCTACCTCCACCGCTTCCTGGCCGACGAGGACATGGCCGGAGAGGGCATGTACGTGCCCGAATGCGAGGAGCGGCGGGAGGATGACAAGGTGGCGGTCATCGGTTCGGGTCCGGCGGGGCTCACCGTGGCCTACCAGCTGGCCCGCAGGGGCTATGTTGTCACCGTCTACGAGAAGCTCCCCGTGGCGGGAGGAATGATGTCCGTGGGCATCCCCGAGTACCGGCTGCCCCGGGATGTCATCGCCAAGGAAGTCGCGGTCATCGAGAAGATGGGCGTGGCGATCAAGACCAACGTGGAGTTCGGTCGCGACGTGACCCTGGACAGCCTGAAGGCCGATGGCGTCAAGGCCGTGTTCCTGGCCATCGGGCTCCACGGCGGCCGGAAACTGGGCGTGCCGGGCGAGGACCTTCCCGGCGTCATCCAGGGCGTGGACTACCTCCGGGATTCAGCCCTGGGCAAACCCCCGGCCATCGGCAAAAAGGTGGTGGTGGTGGGCGGCGGCAACGTGGCTGTGGACGTTTCCCTTACCGCCAAGCGCCTGGGCGCCGAGAGCGTCCGCCAGGTCTGCCTGGAGTCCCGGGAGGAGATGCCCGCCTGGGACTACGAGATCCGGGAGGCCGAGGAGCAGGACATCGAGATCGAGAACTGCTGGGGCCCCAAGGCGTTCGTGGAAAAGGACGGCCGCGTGGCGGGCCTGGAATTCAAGGCCTGCACCTGCGTGTTCGACGAGAACCGGCGCTTCAATCCCCAGTATGACGAGGGAAACTGCAACTTCATGGAGGCCGACACGGTCATCGTGACCATCGGCCAGTCGGCTGACCTGGGATTCGCGGAAGGCCAGAAGGTGGGCATCACGCCCCGGGGCGGCCTGGCTGCGGACCCGGTGACCCTCCAGACCCCGCTTGAGTGGGTGTTCGCGGGCGGCGACGCCTTTTACGGCCCCAAGAGCGTGGTGGAGGCCGTGGAGTGCGGCAAGGAAGCAGCTGAAAGCATCCACCGGTTCATCACGGGCCAGGATCTGGCCGAGGGCCGGAAAAAGGATTGGGAGTTCGTCAAGCCCGAGGACCTTGCCGCAGAGAAGAAGCGGGCCCGGGTGGCGCCCAAATGCCTGTCCCCGGACGAGCGGGAGTGCAACTTCAACGAGGTCACTCTGGGTTACTCCGGCGAGGAGGCCAAGGCCGAGGCGGACCGCTGCCTGGAATGCGGCATCTGCTCCGAGTGCTACCAGTGCGTGGAAGCCTGCCTGGCCAAGGCCGTGAACCACAACGACAAGGGCCGGGAGCTGGACCTGGAGGTCGGCTCGGTGATCCTGTGCCCGGGCTCGGAGATCTACGATCCCTCCAGCCTGGAGAACGTTTACCACTATAAGTCCCATCCCAACGTGCTCACCAGCCTGGAGTTCGAACGCTACCTCTCGGCCTCGGGCCCCACCATGGGCCATGTCATCCGGCCCTCGGACCAGGGCACGCCCAAGAAGGTGGCCTGGCTCCAGTGCATCGGCAGCCGGGACAACAACCAGTGCGGAAACGGGTACTGTTCGTCCGTGTGCTGCATGTACGCCATCAAGGA
>JAHJUF010000240.1 GCA_018829095.1 Pseudomonadota bacterium
GCCTTCACCGTGCCGTCGGGCAGGCGCAGGAGCTGGAGCACCACCCCCACGGTTCCCTGGCGGTGGATGTCCCGGGGTCCCGGCTTGTCCACGGACGCTTTCTTCTGGGTGGCCAGAAAAACCCTCTTGTCGCGGTTCATGGCCTCGGCCAGGGCGTTGATGGACTGCTCGCGCCCCACGAACAGGGGCACCACCATGTGGGGGAACACCACGATGTCCCGCAGGGGAAGCAGGGGAAGGGTCAAGGTTTCTTCCGGCGCGTCGGGGTTCTTCTTCTTGGAGATGGAGAACATGCGTTTCTATCTCTTTCGGCCGCTAGGGTCCGGCCAAGAATGGGATTTTTCTCGCGTTTCCTGAAACGGGCTGATGATTATGAATGTAAGGTCCTGTTCGAAGGAATCAAGGGCCGGGCGGGCTAAAAAACCTCCCTGCCCCCGCATCCCGCCGGCCGGGCCGGAATATGAAAGAAGGGCTCATACCCCGCCCGGGCACATGCCCCGTGGCGGTTCATGAACCCTCCGGCCGGACCCCGGGGCGAACCCGGACTTATGCTTTTTTCTTGCTCTGCTCGTAAAGGAGGATGGGTGCCTCGTTGTGGCGCACCACCTCCTCGCCCACCACGCATTCCTTCACGTTCTCCATGCTGGGCATCTCGTACATGATGTCCAGCATGGCGCGCTCCACGATGGCTCGAAGCCCCCGGGCTCCGGATTTCCGTTTCAGGGCGTCCTCGGCCACGGCCGCCAGGGCCGTGTCCGTGAAACGCAGCTTCACGTCCTCCATCTCGAAGAGCTTCTGGAACTGCTTGATGAGGGCGTTCTTGGGCTCGGTGAGGATGCGAACCAGGCTTTCGGCGTTCAGCTCCTCCAGGGTGGCGATGACCGGCAGCCTTCCCACGAACTCGGGAATCAGGCCGAACTTCAAAAGGTCCTCGGGCTCCAGGCCCTTCAGAATATCGCCCAGGCTCTCCTCCTTGGCGCTGGCGAGCTTGGCGCCGAAGCCCATGATCTTGTCCCCCTTGCGGCGCTTGATGATCTCCTCCAGGCCGTTGAAGGCGCCGCCGCAGATGAACAGTATGTTGGAGGTGTCCACCTTCACGAAATCCTGCTGGGGGTGCTTGCGGCCGCCCTTGGGGGGAACGCTGGCCGTTGTGCCCTCGACGATCTTCAAAAGCGCCTGCTGCACACCCTCGCCGGAAACGTCTCGGGTGATGGAGGGGTTGTCGGATTTGCGGGCGATCTTGTCGATCTCGTCGATGTAGACGATGCCCCTTTTGGCCCGCTCCACGTCGTAGTCTGCATTCTGGAGAAGGGCCAGGATGATGTTCTCCACGTCCTCGCCCACGTAACCGGCCTCGGTCAGGGCCGTGGCATCGGCGATGGTGAAGGGAACGTCCAGGAAGCGGGCCAGGGTCTGGGCCAGAAGCGTCTTGCCGCAGCCCGTGGGGCCCACCAGAAGGACGTTGGATTTCTGGATCTCCACGTCCCCGGTCTCCACGACGGATTCCAGGCGTTTGTAGTGGTTGTGGACCGCCACGGCGAGGACCTTCTTGGCGTGGTCCTGCTCGATGACGTACTCATCGAGCATCTCCTTCAATTCCCGGGGAGAGGGTATGGACCGCATTTCCCGGCGGCCCGTGTTGCGCTCCGTCTCCTCGGCGATGATCTCGTTGCAGAGCTCGATGCACTCGTCGCAGATGTACACCGCCGGCCCCGCGATGAGCTTCTTCACCTCTTCCTGGTTCTTGCCGCAGAACGAGCACCTTAGATGGTCGTTTGCATCCCCTTTTTTGCTCATACCTTGTCTCCCATGAGGCTGGCCGGGACAATCCGTTTGCCCGGGGCGGCGTTGGAGGAGCCGCCCGGTGCGGGGAATGATGGCATGTTCAAATATAGACCTGATCCGTGGATTTGGCAACCCGTCCCGGGCACCGCAAAACCCCCGGAAAGGGTGATGGATTTCACACGGGAACCCCTCGGACAACCGTGCCCCGGTCCGCTGCCGGAACCGGGGCACCTGATTGGAACCATCAGATTGCCCGAGGTCAGTCGGCCGCGATCTTGTCCAGGTCTCCCCGATTTTCGATTACATGGTCAATGATGCCGTATTCCATGGCTTCCAGGCCGGACATGAAGTAATCCCGGTCCGTGTCCTTTTCCATCTGATCCACGGTATTGCCTGTGTGCCGGGCCAGGATCTCGTTCAGCCGCTGGCGCATGCGGAGAATTTCCTGGGCCTGGATGGCGATGTCCGTGGCCTGGCCCTGGAACCCTCCCATGGGCTGATGGATGAGGATGCGGGAGTTGGGAAGGCTGTAGCGCTTGCCCTTGGTCCCGGCCGCCAGGAGCACGGCCGCCATGCTGGCCGCCTGGCCGACGCACATGGTGGCGATGTCGCTCTTGATGTACTGCATGGTGTCGTAGATGGCCATCCCCGCCGTAACGCTGCCCCCGGGGGAGTTGACGTAAATGTTGATGTCCTTGTCCGGGTCCTCGGATTCCAGGAACAGAAGCTGGGCGATCATGAGGTTGGCCACGTCATCCGTCACCGCCGTACCCAGGAAGATGATCCGGTCCTTCAACAGCCGGCTGTAAATATCGTAGGCACGCTCGCCCCGGCTGCTCTGCTCGATGACCATGGGTATCAACTGCATCGCGCCTCCTTGTCATGGGCGGGCCTTCCAGGCCCCCGGCATGGGGGATTCCGCCCGCCGCCCCGGGAATGTAAGATCAAAAGGCGCCGCCGTCAAAAAGGCAGGCGCGGTTCCGGTCGTCAGGGAGCCTCGGCGGGCTCGGGCCCGTCCTTGTCCTCCAATTCCGGCTCCACCTCTTCCACGGTGCCCAGGCTCCTGACCTTCTTCACCGCCTCCTTCTGGAGCAGGGTGTGCTTGAGCATGTCCAGGCGATCGGGGTCCTTCTCGTAATACGTGCGGATGGAGTCCAGGGGCTGGCGCAGGGACGCGGCCATGTTGGCGATGGACTCCTCCAGGATCTCGTCGGGGAGTTCCAGCTTCTCCTGCTCGATGATCTTGTCCAGCAGGATGTAGCGCCTGACCTGCTTCAGGGCCGGCTCCGCATACCTTTCGCCCATCTGTTCCCGGCTGGTGTTGATGTCCTCGAAACTCATGTTCCGGTAGGAAAGGGTGCGCTCGGCATCCTCCACCATGGACTCGACCTCGCTTTGCACCAGCACCTCGGGCACCTGGAAATCCACTCGGTCCAGAAGCGCCCGGTAGATCTGCTCCTCCAGTTCCTGCTCGGCACGCTTGTCGTATCCATCCTGAAGGTTCTTGCGGATGGAATCCTTCAGGGCCGCCAGGCTGGCGTAGTCCCCCAGGTCCTTGACAAACTCGTCGTCCACCTCGGGCAGAATCTGCTCCCGGATCTCCTTTAGGGTGACGGAGAAGGTCACGTCCTTGCCGGAGAGGCCGGCGTTGGAGTAGTCCTCGGGAAAGTGGACCTCCACCTCCTTGGTCTCCCCGGCCTTCATGCCCACGAGCTTCTCGTCAAAGTCCTTCAGGATCTTGCCGCTCCCCAGCTCCAAGGTGAAATCCTCGGTGCGGGCGAGTTCCTTCAGAAGGGCGCTTTGCCCCGCTCCCTCGTAGTCGATGATGACGAAGTCACCCTCCTTGGCCGGGCGCTCTTCCTTCAGGGGGGCCAGGTGGCCCATGTTCTTGCGCAAAAGCTCGATCTGTTTGTCGATCTCCGCGTCCGAGGCCACGTACTTGTTCTTTTTCAGGGAAAGACCCGCGATTTCCACGTCCGGGATTTCGGGGATGCACTCCACCGTGGCATCGTAGACAAAGGGCTTGCCCCGCTCCACGGGCTGGGGGTCGATGGAGGGGCTGCCCACCATCTTGATGCCCGCGTCGGAAATGGCCTTGGGCAGGGTCTCGCTCAGGAGGGCCTGGGTTACATCCGCCTTCACGTCCTGCTTGTACATGCCTTCCAGGACCGAACGGGGGGCCTTGCCGGGCCTGAAACCCTTGACCCGCGCACTTTTCTGCAGCTCCCGGTAGGCATCGTCCAGCTTTTCCTGGACCGTTTCGGCGGGCACCTCCACGTGGATGACCTTCTTGACCGGGCTTTCGTCCTTGACCGTTGCTTGCATGTCGGGTTTCTCCCCAAAAAAAAGATGGGCCGGCCCGTCCGCCGGCTACCGGATTATGGTAGGCCCCTGCCGGGGCCCTTCGTTCTGGTGCGAAAGGGGAGATTTGAACTCCCACTCTGTCTCCAGAACTGGATCCTAAATCCAGCGCGTCTACCAGTTCCGCCACTCTCGCACGATGGGGGCAGGGTCCCGGGCGCCCGCTCTGCCTTGACTCGGGCCGCTTGCGCGGTGTACCAGGAACCTTGCCGATTATCCCTCCCGTGGGGTTTCCCGCCCCGGGAACAGGACAAAAGGTCTAATTAGTATCAAGCTTGGCCGGGTGTCAAGGAAGTCTTGGGCCTTGGATCCTGGCAAGACCTCGGGGCGGCCCGGGAGAAGGGATGAAATCCATGGCCCGGGAGCCTTTCCAGGGGAAAAAAAGGCAGGCATGAAAAATCCTTGTGCCGCAAACCGGGAAACGGGGAACAGCCCCCTTTCCTCCAGCCGCAAACCCCAAGCCCCGCGGCCCGGGGCGCTCCTCTTCCTGGCCATCCTGGCCGCCCTTTTCCTGGCCGCCGGGCCCGTCTGGGGCGCGGTGGTGGTCCTGGACCCGGGGCACGGGGGCCTGGATACGGGGACGGATCTGGTTGGGGGCCAGGAAAAAGACGCGGCCCTGGACCTCGCCCGGGGCCTGGAGGCCATGCTCTCCGGCCGGCACCGGGTGGTCCTCACCCGCCAGGGCGATTACACCCCCCCCCTGGCCGACCGGGCCGGAACCGCCAACCATGAGCGGGCCGACGTGTTCGTGAGCCTCCATGCCGCCCCCCGGAACAGCCCGGGCCCGGCCCGGCTTTTCGTGTGGCACTGGGACCCGGCCGGGTCCACGCCGCCCCCGGCGGCCGAGCCGGATACCGCCCTGCCGTGGGCCGGGCTCCAGGCTCCCCACGCCGTGGAATCCCGCCGTCTGGCCAGGGAGGCCGTGAAAAGGCTTTCCGCTGCCCTGCCCTCCCTGCCGGTCCTGGCGGAAGGCCTGCCCCTGGCCGTGCTGGAAGGCGCGGCCATGCCCGCCATCCTGGTGGAGATCCCGGACCCGGGCGCCGTCCCGGGAGTCGGGGCCGCCGTGGCCAGGGCCCTGGCCCAGGCTGTGGAGGATTTCCTGGAGGGGTCGCCCGCGCCTTAGCACCACTCTTCTTGCGGAAGGCGGCCCGCCATGCTACAAACCGCTCCGCGTCGGGGCGTAGCGCAGGCTGGTAGCGCGCCAGCTTTGGGAGCTGGATGTCGGAGGTTCAAATCCTCTCGCCCCGACCAAACCGTTTCTCCTTGCCCGAAAAAATCCCGCCTGGCCCCTCGCCGAAAAAAATCGCCGGAAAACCCTACTTCCTTTTCAGGCTTTCCAGAAGCCCGTCCACCCGTTGGTGGTTGTCTTCCGAGCCGATGTAGCTCCTGAACAGCCATTCCTGGACCTTCATGGCCCCTTCCAGTTCCATGTTTCCCAGGCTGCGGCCCAGGCGTTTGGTTTCCCGGAGGCAGGCGCGGTCGTATCCCGCCATGGTTTCCGCGATCTCCCCCACCCCGGCCAACAACTCTCCCTCGGGAAAAACGCGGCTCACATAGCCCATGGCCTGGGCCTCGTCCGCGCCGTAGATGCGTCCGGTGAGGGCCACCTCCATGGCCCTCCCCAGGCCCACGATGCGCCACAGGGGGTCTAAGAGGGGCGTGAGGGACAGGGCGATCTCCCGCTGGCCGAACTTGGCCCGGGAGGAGGCATAGCGGATGTCGCACATGAGGGAGAGGTCAAAGCCCCCGGCGATGGCCGGACCGCCCACGGCCGCGATGACCGGCTGGCCGCAGAAGAGGATGGCCCGGTAGGCCTCGTGAAACAGGGCTGTGAAGGCCTCGTTGCTGTCCTTTTCCAGGCTGCGGATGAAGTTCAGGTCAAACCCGGCGCAGAAGGCCTTCTCCCCGCCGGTGAGCACCACCACGTTCACGGCCTCGTCTTTGTCCAGGACCCTGAAAACATCCCGGATCTCGGCCAGGACCTCCGGGGACAAGGCGTTCTTCTTCTCCGGGCGGTGCAGCGTCACCCGGGCCACGCGGTTTTCCTTTTCCACGATGAGGAATCGGGGATTCATGGAGTTCTCCCGCTTTTCATGAAGGGTTTCCGGTTATCCACGAGGCTGGTAATCCTCGGATTTCCCTTGTTTTTTCAGCAAAATCCGCCCCAGGGGAAAATATAGCACAGGCCCTGAGACCCAGGCAATTGACATCCGCCGGGCTCGCGGCTACGTTGGCATCCTTGAAACGCCGACCCGGCACCCTATCGAGGAACCTGCCATGCAGCTTGGAATCATCGGACTGCCCCAGTCCGGCAAAAGCACCCTGTTTTCAGCCCTCACGGGCAGCGTCAACGAGGTGGCCAAGAAAGGCGAAAACCGCCTGGCCACCATCGAGGTGCCTGACCTGCGGGTGGATTTTTTGAGCGCCATGTACAAGCCCGCGAAGACCACCCGGGCCAAGATCCAGTACCTTTTGCCCCACCTGCCCCCCCGGGCGGACGGGGCCCGGACGCCGGAAGGGGCCTGGACCCAGGCCCGGACCACCGACGCCTTCATCCACGTGGTGAAGAACTTCCCCGGAGCCGAACCCCCCTCCCCGGCCAAGGATTTCGCGGCCCTGGACGAGGAACTGGTGTTCGCGGACCTGGTGGTGGTGGAAAAGCGCCTGGAGCGCCTGGCCGCCGATGCCAAGCGGGGGAAGAAGCCCGACCTCGAGGAGGAACGCCTGCTCCAGGAATGCCTGAAGCTTCTGGACGCCGGAACCCCCCTGCGCCGGGACCCGGCCCTGGCCGCCGCGCCCCTGCTCAGGGGCTTCACCTTCCTGTCTGGCAAGCCCATGCTGGTGGTGTTCAACAACGACGACGAGGACGATGCCCTGCCGGACGCGGGGGACCTGTGCCAAAAGGAGCGCTGCACGGTGGTCCGGGGCAAGTTGGAGGAGGAACTGACCCAGATGAGCCCCGAGGAGGCCCGGGCCTTCCTGGAAGAGTTCGGCGTGGCGGACACGGCCATGGACCGCATGATCGCCGAGTCTTACTCCCTGTTGGGCCTCATCTCCTTCTTCACCGTGGGCGAGGACGAGGTCCGGGCCTGGACCGTGCCCGCCGCCTCACCAGCCGTTGAGGCCGCCGGAGCCATCCACACGGACCTCCAGAAGGGCTTCATCCGGGCCGAGGTCCTGGCCTACGACGACCTCGTGGCCGCAGGCTCCTTTCAGGAGGCCCGGAAAGTGGGCAAGGTGCGCCTGGAGGGCAAAACCTACGAGGTCAAGGACGGGGACATCATGCACGTGCGGTTCAACGTGTAGCAACGGGGAGCGTTATAAAAGGGAAAAAATCCGCAGATTACGCAGAATCTTTCTTCACGTGCCATCCTGGGTATCCGGGATGGTTTCCCGCTTCTATCGCAAGGGTCAAGAGCAGGGGCCGTTAAAAAACGATGAGAGGAAAGTCACCCCTTCCGGGAGAAGGCCGCCCGCCTATCCGTCCCGCTCGTCCAACTCGCCCCGGCGCTTGCGCATTTCCCGAAAGAACACGGTCTTCACGTCGGCGGAAAGACGGAAGCCCAATTCCTCCTCAAAGGCCTGCTCCAGGACCTGGAGGGATGGGTTGGGGTGGGCCAGAACTTTTTTCAGGATGGCCAGCTTGGCAGGAAGAAGGGCTCTTGATCCGGCCTCGGTCTCGTCGTCCGCAGCGGTGAGCCGGACGGGTTTCGGCGAGGGTCCGGTGGGCCTCACCGGGGCGTTCACCTGCCTGGAGGCCGAGGCGGCCGGCTTGGGGGGCGGCTGGGGAGGCCGGCTGGGGACCTGGCGCGCGGGCGGCGTTTCGGCCTTGGGAGGAGGAGCCGTGGGGGCTTTCCCCTCCGGGGCCTTCCGGGGCCCGGTGTTCCCCATCCTCTTTTTCAGGTGCTTTTCGAAAACATCCACAAACTCCACCGGGGGTGGCTGGCCGAACTCCTCGGTGAAAAAAGCCTTGAACCGGGCCGCGGAGGGGTCGGGATGCGCCAGTTGGTCCTTGAGCAGGGCCAGTTTCATTTTCCAGAAAGGGTCGTTGTTTTCCGTCATCCCGTTTGCCTGTGTCCTCACTGATAATTTCGGCCTCCCCGATGGGAAAGCGGGGAAACCATACCCCATATGCCGGCAAAGAACAATCCGGTTGTTGGGTTCGGGGACTCTCTTTTTATTACCAATGAAAACAGTATGTTGCCAGGAACGTGTCTACCCCTTGAATGGTTTGGCAAAAACGCCTGGCTCCGGTTGTTAAAAAGCTGCGGCAGATGACCGCGGAAACCAGGGGGTGGCCGGGTGGAGAATGGCGGCGCTGAAAAAAAAATCGGTTCATTCCGGTATCTTGGGACCCTTTGGGGTTTGACACCATCAGGGGAAGGGCTTACATTTGAACCCAATTGGCGGACGCTTGGCAGGCTGTTTTTCCACAGGCTACGGGCCGCCTTGCCAAAACAACAGGTCAACACCCGTGAAACCCCATTGAATCCTAACCAGGCCCCTGGCAAGACGCCCGGGCCCGTTCCCGCGCCAAAGCCCGAGAGGATGTCCATGCGCCTGCAAGAACTTCGCAAGACAACCCCCCAGCCCGACTTCGAGGGCCTGATCCGGGAGATCGGCCGCGTGGTTCTGGGCAAGGAAAGGGAAATCCGCCTGGCCCTGACCTGCCTGTTCGCCGACGGACACCTCCTCATCGAGGACATGCCCGGCATCGGCAAGACCACCCTGGCCAAGGTCCTGGCCCGGTGCCTGGGCCTGGATTTTGCGCGCATCCAGTGCACCAGCGACATGCTCCCGGGAGACATCCTGGGCACCTCGGTGTTCGACCGGAACAAGGGCTCCTTCGTATTCCATCCTGGTCCGGTCTTCACCCAGGTGCTCCTGGCCGACGAGATCAACCGGGCCACCCCCAAGACCCAGAGCGCCCTCCTGGAGGCCATGGAGGAGCGCCAGGTCACCACCGAGGGGGAAACCCGCCCCCTGCCCAGCCCCTTTTTCGTCATCGCCACCCAGAACCCCTTTGAGCACTCGGGCACCTTCCCCCTGCCCGAGTCCCAGTTCGACCGGTTCCTCATCCGCATCAATCTGGGCTACCCGGGCCGGGGCGCGGAAAACCAGCTCCTGCGCCAGGGCGGGGCCCGGAACATGCTCCCCTCCGCGTCAACGAGTCTCTCCCCCCTCGAAGTCCTGGCCATCCAGGAACAGGTGAACCAAGTTCACGTTTCCGACGCCCTGTTGGAATACGTTCAGGACCTCCTGGACTTCACCCGGAACGGAGGCCTGTTCGCGACCGGGCTATCCCCCCGGGCGGGGCTGGCCATCCTCCAGGCGGCCCGGGCCTGGGCCCTGCTTTCCGGCCGGGACCACGGCCTCCCCGAGGATGTCCAGGCCGTGCTCCCCTGGGTCACGGCCCACCGCCTGCGCCTGGCCGACACCCTGGGGGAGCCGGACCCGGCGCGCCTGGCCTCCCTCTTTTCCCAGGTGCCGGTACCCTGAGATGGAGACCAGCGCCAACGCCACGCCCCCCGGCACCGCCGCCGGGCCCCTCCCCCGCTCCCTGAAGAACAAATCCACCTACATCATGCCCAACGCCTTTGGCCTGATGTTCACGGTCCTGCTCTCGGCGCTTTTGGCGGGTTCAGCCAACTACAACAACAACCTGGGCTTCCTCATGGCCTTCTTCCTGGGAGGCATGGCCTTCGTATCCATCCTCCATACCCACCGGAACCTCATCGGCATCACCCTGTCCGGGGTTCAGTGCGAGCCCGTGTTCGCCGGGGAGGAGGCTGTGTTCGAGTTCCTGATGGATTCCGGGGGCCGCGAGCGCAGGGCCTTGGCCTTCAAGCTGGCCGGGGCGGACGCCGTGGTAGAGGACCTCCCGGCCAAGGGAATCGTCCGGGTCCGGACAAGGGTCCCGACCAACCAACGGGGGCTTTTCTCCCCGGGCCGCCTCACGGTTTTCACCCGGTTTCCCTTCGGCATCTTCCGGGCCTGGTCCCAGGTGGAGACCGGGGCGGAATGCGTGGTGTACCCCCGGCCCCTGGACTCCCGCATGGCCTGGGCCGCCCTTTCCCGGGGCGAGGAAAACGGGGCGGGAAAAAAGGCCCGCCAGGCTGTGGATGATTTTTCCGGCCTCCGGGCCTATGTGCCCGGGGACCCACCCCGGCACCTGTGGTGGAAAGCCTATTCCCGGGGCCTGGGGCTCCAGACCAAAACCTTTTCCGGAAGCCAGGGCGAGCCCGTGTACCTGGATTTCAGCGCCCTGGCCGACCCGGACCCGGAAAAGAGGCTCTCCCGGCTCTGCGCCATGGTCCTGGCCGCCGAGCGGGGAACCAGACCCTACGGGCTATCCCTTCCCGGCCGGGTCATCTTGCCCTCCCGGGGCGAGGCCCACCGCCGGACCTGCCTCACGGCCCTGGCCCTTTTCGGCTCTCCGGGAAAAAACGCATGAAACCCCGGAACCCCTACCTGGGAATCCTGACCCTGGCCGTGGCCGTGGCCACCCTTCCCCACCTGTTCTCCATGCCCGGCTGGGTGTCGGCCTTCTGCCTGGTCTCCTGGGGTTTTTTGTTCCTGGCCCCCCGGCGCGGATGGGCCATGCCCGGGGCCTGGGCCCGGAGGGCGCTGGCCGTGACGCTGGCCATCGCCGTGGTGTACCGGTTCCAGGGCCTGGCCAGCTACCTGGCCCCCGTGTCCCTGCTCTCGGCCATGGCCTGCCTGAAACTCATGGAGGTGCACAATCACCGGGACCGCATGGCCACGGTGTTCATGACCTTTTTCCTGGCCGTGTCCAGCCTGCTCATCTCCAAGTCCCTCCAGCTTGCCCTGTACATGGTGGGGTCCCTGGTATTCACCTCGGCGGTGCTCATCCAGATCAACCACCCCGGCGGCCGCATGAAGTCCCACCTGTCCCTGGCGGCGCGCATCCTGGTCCAGGCCCTGCCCGTGGCCCTGCTCCTGTTCCTGGCCTTTCCCCGGTTCCAGGGGGGTCTGTGGGGCCGGGCGTGGGACCAGCGCTCCACCGGGCTTTCCGACACCCTCACCATGGGGGCTTTCTCCAGCCTGGCGGAAAACAACGAGCCCGCGTTCCGGGTGGCGTTCGACACCGAGCCGCCTCCCCGGCGGGATCTGTACTGGCGGGCCCTGACCCTGTCCCGGTTCGACGGAAAAACCTGGTCCTCCCCCACGGTGGTCCCCCCCATGATCCACCCGGTGACCGGCTCCCGGCCCGTATCCTGCACCGTGGTGCTGGAGCCCCACTCCGAGCGGTGGCTCATGGCCCTGGACGTGCCGGCCCGGGCCCCCGAGGGCGCGGTGCTCCGGTCGGATTTCACCCTCACGGCCAACCGCCGGGTTCAGGAAACCTTCCGGTACCATACCACCTCTTTTCTCGCCCCCGCCCGGCTGGCCGAGAGCGCGGGACCGTTCCTCTCCCTCCAACTCCCCCCCGGCGGCAACCCCCGGGCCCGGAGGCTGGCCGCCGAATGGGCGGGCCGGGCCGCGTCCCCGGCCCAGGTGGCGGACATGGCTATAGCGTATTTCCGGAAAAACGACTTCGTCTACACCCTGGCCCCGGGCACCCTGGGCCGGGACCCGGTGGACGCCTTCCTCTTTGAAACCCGCCAGGGGTTCTGCGAACACTTCGCCGCCTCCTTCGCCTTTCTCATGCGGGCGGCCGGGGTGCCCTGCCGGGTGGTGGTGGGTTACCAGGGGGCCCAGAAAAATCCCTTTGGCAACTACTACATCGTGCGCCAGAGCGACGCCCACGCCTGGACCGAGATCTGGCTGGCCGACCGGGGATGGGTCCGGGTGGACCCTGTGAGCGCCGTGGCGCCGGCCCGCTTGAACCGGGACGTCCGGGACCTGATGGACAAAAAGATGTTCTCCCTGATGTACCGGTGGCTGCGCATGGGGCCTTTGGCAAGACCCCTGGAGGAGTTCGGCTTTGCCTGGGACCTGGTGAACACCCGGTGGCGGGAATGGGTCATGGACTACACCCACAAGGAACAGGCCGGGCTCCTGGAGCGCCTGGGGATTTCGGCCAAGGGCTGGGCCGGGCCTGCGGCGGCCCTGGCCGGGGCCCTGGCCCTAGGGGCGGCCCTGGCCACCCTGCTCCACTTCCGGTCCAACTGGACCCAACGCCCCCGGCCGGACCGAAGCCGGGAATCCTGGGACCGGTTCTGCGCACGCATGGCCCAGGCGGGCGTTGCCCGGCGGCCGGACGAGGGGCCCGCAGACTTCGCCTGGAGGGTCTCCCAGGCCCGGCCGGGCCTGGCCGCGCCCGTGGGGGAGATCACGGACCTGTACATCGCCCTGCGCTACGCAGGAAAGGAAGACCCGGCCCTGTCCGCCCGCTTCCGGGACCGGGTCCGGACCTTTTCCGCCGCAAGGGAGGAACGGGGCGGGAGCTGATGGCGCTGGGTTGTTGTGATGGATTTTAAAAGAAGAAAATCAACAGATTACGCAGACTGGACAGATAGCCGGATGGCTGGTCATTTGGAGTACCGGCCCAAGCCGGTCTCCCCTTTCCCAAAGGGGGGCAGAGGGAATTTTCCCCCGGGATCCACACCGTTCCCCAAAATATGCAGGCCCTGGGAAAGGACTGGATTCCGGCCTTCGCCGGAATGACGGCCGCCTATCGCAGGGCCTGGCCCACGGACATTTTCGGCGACCGCCAGTGATCATAATCAAGCTCGGCGGCCCAGGAAAAACACGACCGCCTGCATGGAGGGGCCAACTCTTCGGCAAACGGGTATCAGCCGCTGACGTGCGGGCCTTTTTCCTCCCAGTAATCCGGGTGTACCACCGTTCCATCACCCCCTGGAAAGTCCCGGGAGCGGGGACGGCCTTCCTCCCGATCTCCCCGGAGGCCTGCGCGTTGGGCCAGGGAAAGATTCCGGTCATGCTCCCGGCGCAACACCTCCGGGAAAAGGGATGAGCAGGCCATGAGCCACGGGGCTGCGGCCAGCATCTCGATCCAGTTCTTGCCCCGGGCCAGGCCCGGGAAGAAGACCCGGGAAAACAGGAATCCCTCCCCCAGGCGGCCCACCGTCCGGATGCGGGAATAGGCCCGGGGGCCCAGGCGGTTCATGAGCCAGGCATTGGCCCCCAGCTTGCGGAGCCTCCGCTCATAGGCCCGGCGGACCTCCCCGGGCTTGTGGGAGAGAACGGCCCTGGCCGCAGCCCGGGCCGTGTACAGGGCCTGGAAGATGCCCTCGCCGGTGAAAGGATCTGTGTGGCCCCCGGCGTCCCCGGTAAGGAGCACGGGCACCCGTTCATCCAGGCGGCACCCTCCCCAGGGAAGGAGCCCGCCCCGCACCGGAGCCTCCCATTCCGCCCGCCCCAGACGGTCGTCCACGTAGGAGGCCAGGACCCGCCGAAGGTCGGCCCCCTTCTCGTCCCCTATGGTGAACAGGCCCGCGTTCACCGTGCGTTCTCCCGTGGGAAAAACCCAGCCATAGCCTTGGGGCAGAACCCCGTAATCAAAGGCGGAAAAATCCAGGGGCCTTTTCCGGGCCAGGCGTTCCACCATGACGGCCCGGGCCATGCGGGGCGCGGTCCCCCCCAGGCTCCGGCGCACCCGGCTCGTGGCCCCGTCCGCCCCGATGAGATAGGGGGCGGAGAAGGTTTCCCGGTCCGTGTGGACCGTGAACCCACGGCCGTCGTGCTCCACCCTCCGGACCTCCCGGTGGAGCACCGTCACCCCGGAGTCCCGGGCGTGCCCCATCATGGAGGCGTTGATGGCGCTCCGGTCGCTCACCACCGCCATGGGCCGGGCTGTGGAGAACCGGTTGTAGTGCCAGGGCACGGCGTTGAACTCGATGGTGTGGACCGGGCGGCCATGGACAAAAGGCATGGCCAGGGTGGAAAGGAGATGCAGGGAACGGCCCGAGAGCCCTCCGGCGCAGACTTTCTGAGAAGGGTCCGCCCTCCTCTCCAGCACGCAGACGTCGGTTCCGGCCCGGGCCAGGAGCACGGCCGAAGCCAGTCCGGCCATGCCTCCGCCAGCCACGATGCATTGATGGGTACGCATGGGGCATCCTTTCTCCGCACGACGGTCAAGCCGAAAACAGGAAGGGAAACGACCCTTACGAACTTCTCCGCGTCAAGGGATACCAGGTTGGCGAAGGTGAAGAGACGGCTCTATGGGATGGGAAATCTATGGGACACAGGGCGTTGCGGTCCGGAGACATTCAGGGTGGACCCGAATTGATCTTCTTCATATCATACCAAAGTCTTACTTTTCAAAGGCTTTTTTTTCCAAAACCGGCAAAAACTGCAAAATTGTATCCGCAATGAAATCAACTTCCTCTTGAAAATCGGGGAGAATGGGAAGCCTGGAGATAGCCTCGAAAAATCCCCGTGTCTGGCCGTTCAACCCTTCCCATATGAACCAAATAATATCAAGTGGTTACGGCGATTGTCGCAGCTTTTTCCTGGGGGAGCTGGATTCCCGATACCGGCATCTTGGGGTTCAGGGAAACAGGGGCTGGGAAGATAAGGGGTTGGGCAGGATTTTTCCAATAAGGGGCTGGCGCGGCCTTGGGGGCGTGGGGCTTTTGCCATGCCGGTCTTTCTCCGTGGACCGGCCGCGTTTCCTGACAGCCGGTCCACGGAGGGATTTATTCGGGAACGGTTTCCTTGGCCAGGACCGCGAGCTTCTTGGCCTGGACCTTGCGGTACACCTCTTTGGGGGACTTCTTTACCCCGTCCACGGTGAGGAGATCCCGCTCGATGTCGATGCCGAAAAGCTCCTGGTTGGTCTGAAGATAGGGCAGGATCAGCTCCCAGTCCTGGTCCGACATCTCCACGTACTCGCCGCCGTTGAGTTGCTCGTCAATGAGCTGGCAATGGGGGTCCCGGGCAAAGATGGCTCCGCCCGAGGCCAGGGAGAAGAGGTTGGACCCCGGGTACGGCGTTTCCAGGGGCACCACCTTGCCCGAATCGTCGAACCGCACCCCGTTCAAGACCACGAACCCGCCGCCATTGTGGGGGTCCCCGGCCATGAAGGATTCGGCCAGAAAGTCCAGGCAGGTTCCGTTGATGACCACCCGGGGCCGGCCCACGGCATTGATGAAGGGCCTTCCCGCGCCGTTGCCCATGATGTAGATGTCTCCGCCCTTGGCCCCGTACATGAAGGCCTGGCCCACGTCCCCATAGACCACGAGCCTGCCGCTCTTGATGATCTGGCAGAGCTGATCCTGGGCGTTGCCGTGGATGCGGATTTCCATGCCGTCTATGCCCGAGGCCAGGTAGTCCCCTGAGCTTCCGTACAGGTCCATGCGCACGCCGTCCGTGCCCGGCCCGAATCCGCAGCCGTGGAACCGCTGGCCCTTCAGGCCGTAGACAATGAACCGCCTCCATCCGAGATGAAAGGCCTTCACCGCCAGGCGGGCGTCGCAATCATCCCCCTCGGGCTCGAAATCCCGGGCAAGGACCACCAGAATCTTCTCCTCGCCCCGGGGCGCCCGGATTTGGTCCGCCGTGGCGAGATCAATGCGGACGAACCGGCCTTTGCCGCCCCCGGTGATGGAGGGGGTGGCGTCCAGGATGCGATCCAGGCCGGTGCGGAGGATTTCGAGCACCGCGCTGGGACGCATGCCGCCGCAGTCGAAACGGCGGTCGTTCAACTGGGTCAGGAGTTCGATGGCCCCTTCCCGGGCGTCGTCCCCTGCCCCGGCCGCTTCAACCACCGTGTTCACCGCCCACTTGAGGTTGCCCAGGTTCCAGGAGGGGACGGCGGAAACCATCTTCTCGAACAGGGGCATGATCTGACCCGGGGCAAGACTTTTCGCCAAATCCCCCTGGAGAAGAGCTTTCCCATCCGCCGGAGCCTTGGGCTCGGCGGCGTGGACGTGGTATTCCCCCTCCGGGGTGGTGATGAGGCGGCCGAACTTGTCGGAGCAGGTGAGCTTGCAGCCGGTATCCTCCCGCTGGACCGTGAAACAGAAGGCCCCGCCGTCCGTGTGGCTGCCGCCCCGGGCGTTCCAGTAGCGGTCCGCCACCAGCCGGAACCGGGGGTCCTCCTCGTTCAGGGACCGGAGGGTGGCGTCAATGGCCTGTTTCTCGGAGCCCACCAGCCCGATGGTCACATCGCCCTCCTGAAGGGCAAAAACCTGGGGCCGCAGCATGGCCGTGTCCGTGATGCCCAGCAGGCGGTAGCGCCCCTGGTCCGGCCTGCTGCCCGCGATGATGAAGAACCACGGGCCGTCCGGCGACTTGGCCACATGGAGGCGCTGGACCGCGCGGTAGATCTCCTGTCGCTCCCCGGAGAGTTGGTCGAAATCCAGCTCCGAGGTGGGAGCCAGGGCCTCGATGACGCACTCCAGAGGGTACTTGTAGACCCGGGTCAGGAGGTCGAACAACAGGGCGGAAACCTCGGTGTCCGTGAGGAACTGGGGCATGATGCCGTGCTGTTTCAGGTACTCGGAAACCCCGTGGTAGTTGGCGAAGTCGCCGTTGTGCACCAGGGCCTCGTTCATGCCGATGAACGGGTGGGCGCCGGCCGGGTGCCAGACCCGGCCCTTGGTGGGGTAGCGCTGGTGGGCGATCCAGACCTGGGCCTTGAAATCATCCAGCCCGTAGTACTGGACCACCTGCTCGGCGAAGCCCACGATCTTGAAGATGGCGAGGTCCCGGGCGTGGGACATGACAAAGGCCCGTTGCTTGCCCAGGGAACTGTAGAAATGCTGGTTCAGCCGGAAGCTGTTCTGGTAGATGAACTCGTCCTCCACCTCCCGTTGAGGTGCATTGGCGAATCCCTTTTCCTGAGCGAACTTTTCCAGCGCGTCCGGTTTCACCCGCACGAAATACTGGGCGAGGTCCGGCGGTTTCACTTCCAGGCCCAGATCCCGGAAATCCTTTCCCGGAGCCAGGACCCGCTTGTGGGCCACGTCCAGGAAGGGCTCGATGCACTGGGCTTCCACCTCGCCCAGGCATTGAGGATCGATGAGGGCCACCTGGAGCAGGTAATTGTTCTTCAGGGTGTCCGCGTCCACGCCCAGCTGCTCGGGACAGAGGCAGGCAGCCGCGATGCCGCCTCCCTTGCCGTTGCCCCGGTTGTGCATCTGGATGCTGGGTTCGAAAATATGGCGGCCGCGAACGGGCACGGAGGCTGCGAAGCCCACGACCCCGCAGCCGCCTTCCTCGGCGGATTTCCGGATGGGAGCGTTCCGGATGCCCAACTCCGTGAGGAGCGCCTTCCGGGATGCCAGGATCCGTCCGATCATGGAGTTTGGTTTGCCTGTCATGCGATTGTCCTTTGGTATGCCCTTGCCATGGCGTTGTCCGCCCTGGCCATTCACGCGGATTCTCTCACGTAGTCGCGATGAGAAAGAAGATCGCTCCGCCCCACCAGTTCCTTGACGCTCTTCATGCCGAACCTCCAGAGGATCTCCTGGAGCTGAATGGCAAAGGAATGGTACAGGTTGATGAGCCGCTGGGACGCGTAGTCCAGGCCGTAGAGAAGCTCCAACTCCGGGTCCGTGGTGGCGATGCCCCGGGGGCATCCCCGGCCGGACTCGCAGGCCCCGCACCGGATGCACTCCAGGGCGATCATGTCCGCAGTCCCGATGACTACCCCGTCCGCGCCCAGGGCGATGGCCTTGGCAATGTCCCAGGCTGTGCGGATGCCGCCCGACGCGATGAGGGTGATGTGGTCCCGCACGCCCTCGGCCTTCAGGAACTCGTGCACCTTGGGGATGGCGTACTCGATGGGCATGGCGATGTTCTTCTTGGCGATGTCCGGAGCCGCGCCCGTGCCGCCGTAAGACCCGTCGATGTGCACGATGTGAGCCCCGGCGTAAAAGCTCCCCACAGCCACCATGTCCACGTCGTTGGGAGTGGAGACCTTCACCGACACCAGGGCCTTCGGGTTCACCATCTTGATCCAGTCCACATGCTTCTTGTGGTCCTCCACCGAGTACACGGAGTGGAAGGGGAAGGGCGAGAACAGGGAGCTGCCCACCACCGCCTCCCGCATTTTTGCCACAGTGGGCGTCACCTTGTCGCCCAGAAGATGCCCTCCCAGCCCGGGCTTGGCGCCCTGGGCGTATTTGAACTCCACGATGCGCACCTGCTGGATGGTTTCTTCCCGGACGCCGAAAAGCCCCGTGGCCACCTGGGTAATGACATGGTCTTCATAGGGTTTCAGGACGTCGGGAAAACCACCCTCCCCCGTGCAGGTGAAGGAGTTGAACGCCTTGTAGGCCATGGCCCTTCCCTCGATGGCGGACAGGGAGACCGAGCCGAAGCTCATGCCGCCTCCGTAGATGGGAAAGCCGATGGTGATATCGGGCCGTCCGTCGTCGCCCCGGCGGTTCAGGGGGATGGAAAGATCCACGTCCTTGGGCGAAAACGACGGGTCCGGCGTATTTTCCGGGAACAGGAAGTCCATGCGGTCAAATCCGCCGCCCGACTTGCCCACGCGGTATTCCAGGCCGTTTTCCGGGGGACGCCCGGTTTCCGCCTGGAGCCAGGTGGCTGTGATGAGTTCCGCCGGCCAGCGGGGGTCGCCAAAGGTCTGCCAGGAGGGATCGCCTCCCACCGAAATGGCGGCCTGGGGGCACTCGTCCCCGCAGTAGGTCCCCAGGTCCCGGCAATGGGCGGCTCCCCGGCACAGATGGGAGCGCGGAGCCAGCATGCGGCTCCCGGCCCGGACATGGACGCCGTACTGGCAAACCTCGGCGCACTTGCCGCAGGCGATGCAGGCGGACGAGCGGGTTACCCGGTACTTGCCGAACTGGTTCCGGAACCTGGAGGGGCAAAGGGCGGACCCGCCTTCGTCCACCGGGTAGGACCAGTCGATGGAGGAAGCCGGATAATCCTTTTCCGCCGGAGCGGCGCTCTCCTTGCGCAGGCCGAAAACCGGGGAGAAGTGGTCCTTTTCCAGGTCCTCGAAGAACATGACCCGGCCCACTTCGCCCCGAAGCCTGCGGACTTCCCGGAGGCCCATGGCGCCCATGACCTCGATGATCTGGGAATGCCACGCGCCCAGGAGGTTGACGATGCGCCCGCGGCCGTATTCCACGGGCAGGCTGTCGGACATGGCCGGGTCCTGGAACCCGTCCACCGGAGGATCTTCCAGGCGGCTCTCCAGAGCCACCCGGAGGACCGTATCCACACCCACGCAATCCGTTCCGCAGGCCACGATCTTGGCCACGTGCTCAGCCATGCCGATGCCGCCGGTCGTCACCAGGGAGACTTCCTCCCGGAGGCCGGCATCCACCAGGGCCATGTGGATTTCCCGCAGGAGATGGGTGACGAACACGCCTTCCCTCTCCCCATATCCCCGGCCGTTGTTTTGGGCCTGGAGGTGGATGACCTCTGCGTTGGCCCCGGCCAGGGCCACGGCCCGTCCGGCCGCGTTTTCGTCCAACGGCAGATGAATGAAGGTGATGACATCCGGAGCCTTTTCCTTGATGCAGGAAATGGCGTCCGTGGCTGTTTCCGACCAGGGGATAAGCACGGCCGGGGCTCCGGCGATCTCGTCCAGGGACGAGGAGGCGGGGTCAAAACGGACCACCAGGTGCTTCTGGAGATCGGAAAGAAGCCCCTTGGCATCCTCGTACTCGGCCACGGCAAGGGTGCCCAGATCCCTGGCGGCCAGGACTATGGCCCGCACAGCCGGATCGCCGAGGTATCGCCTGCCCGGGCTGTCCAGGATCAGGGGCAGGGGCAACTCGATGACCGGAGGCATTTCCACAGCCAGGCCGCCCTTTTCATCGAACGAGAGATGGTTGGGCTTTTTCCCCAGTTCGACAACCGTGCTGATATACTCCCGGCCGTGGATGCCGTCCCGGGTGGGCCGCACGATCTCGGACATGTCGGTCCACATCTGGTCAAAACCCGGGCCGCAGAAGGGGCCCCGGTATCCGGCCCCGGAAACGGGAATCTTGCCCGTGAAGGACATCTTCCAGATGCGCTCGAGGAGTTCGGGGATCCAGTAATCATCCCCCATGGCCAGGTACCGGGGGTTCACCACCCGGCCGATGATGTTCTTTTTGCAGTCCTGGACGCAGCGCATGCAGCTGACGCACTCGGTGTCGCAGGTGTCCACCACCTGGGGGGCGTCGAACCTCCGGTGGTCGTATACGCGAAAAACGCACGAATCCCGCTTCACGCACTTCAGACACCCCAGGCACCCCTCGATCTCGATGGCGGTCAGCCTCGCGATGGGTTGGAACCTGGGGGGAGCGGGGTTCGTGTGGATATGGTATTTCTTTGGCATGACGGCTCACCCGTTCCTTGCTTGGATCAATCCACCGCCGGCCGCGGCAGGAGTCCCGCATCCCGAATGAGGTCCGGGAGCAGGTGCTCGGCCTCGATGGCCTGGAGATGCACGCCCTTGATGCCGGGAATCGCCCGGACGCCCTCGATGAGCTCCAAAAATATCTGGCGGCCCTCCTTGGCGGGGTCCTTGGACTTTTCCATGCGCTGGATCATGGCATCCGGCACCACCACGCCGGGCACGCTCCGGTTCATGTACTTCAACATGCCCGCCGAGCGCGGCAAAATGATGCCGCCCAGGATGGCGGTCTTTTCCGTGAGACCCATGTCCACGGCCCGGGCCATGGCTTCGGCAAAGGCGGCCACATCGTAGATGGCCTGGGTCTGGATGAAGTCCGCGCCCGCAGCCACCTTTTTGGCCAGGCGATGCACCCGGAACTCCCGGGGGGGAGCCAACGGCGTCCAGGCGGCACCGATGAAGAAGGGAGTGGGCGCGTCGATGGAATCGCCCGAGTCCTGCACCGCCTCGTCCCGCATGCCCCGGACCACGGAAATCAGCTGGATGGAGTCGATGTCAAAGACGTTCTTGGCTCCGGGATGGCCTTTCAGCTTGCCTCCGGCCGAAGCCTTCTGGTGGTCTCCGGACAGGCAGAGAATGTTTTTCAGGCCCAGGGCCGAGGCTCCCAGGAGGTCGGACTGCATGGCAATGCGGTTCCGGTCCCGGCAAACCATCTGCATGAGGGGTTCGAGCCCCTGGTCCAGGAGGATTCTGGAGGCGGCGATGGAAGACATGCGCACCACGGCGGTCTGATTATCCGTGATATTGTAGGCGTCGGCAACGCCTTTCAATATCTTCGCCTTTTCCACGATGACATCGGCGTTGGGTCCCCGGGGGGGGCCGATTTCCGCCGTGACGGCGAACCGGCCGGATGCCAGAACCTTTTCGAGACGAGAGCCAGCTTTCCTGTTCATGTCCGCAAATCCTCCCTGACCACACGCTTCTGGCCACCGTGACGCGAATTGGACCAGTTCTTGGTGCCCTGGAACCGCAGGAGCTCATCCACCTTGCCCCGGGCCTGGGCGCGCTCGAAGATCTTCAGCCAGATGCAGGGGACCTCCGCGTTGACCTCGCAGGCGCCGTTCTCCCGGGTGCCGCCGCAGGGGCCGTTCATGAGGCTCTTGGCGCAACGGGCCACGGGGCAAAGCCCGAAAGTTTCGCCCAGGACGCAGGCCCCGCAGGCCTCGCACCGCACCCCCCAGACCCCCGGTTCCTCCCGGATGGCCAGGGAGGTGGTGTTGACGCCCGGATACACAGGGGTGTCCTCAAAGATCTCGGCCAGGCACTGGATGCCGATGCCGCAGGCGAGGCTCACCACCGCGTCGACCCCGATGAGCTTGGCGGCCAGGGGCTCCACGAACTCGGGCTCGCATTGGCGCTCCAGGGTGGCGGTGACCACCTCGATGGAGTTGCCTTCCTTTTCCATGGCCATGCGGAGCAAGGGCGCGAGGGTTTCCACTTCGCGCTCACCCCCCGCAGCGCACTCGGCCACGCAGGTGGCGCAGCCCGCCACCAGGACCTTCTTGTGGCCCTTGAGCTTTTCCACGATTTCAGAAATGGGTTTCCATTCCGCGATGATCATCTATTTCCTCCTCCTCAAGGGATTGGCTCCCAAAGGTTCCACGGCCCGGCCCCGGCTGTTCCCCAGTTCGGCCAGGGCCTCGGCTGAAAGCTTTGCGCCTCGGGCCAGGGCCAGCCGTTCGGCCCCCATGCCCACGGTCTCGAGCAGGCCCCGGGCGTAGTTGATTCTCTTTTCCGCGCGCGTGTTGCCCACCATGAACCGGCAGGCGTGTTCCGGACAGGCCACCACCAGGACCCCGTCGGCCCCATCCTCCAGGACCCGCATGATGTGGGGCACCTCCACCTTGCTGGAACAGGGCAGGGCCACCATTCGAAGGACGCAATTCCTGGCCAGACCCGCCGCCCGGGCCAAGTCCGTGGCCGGGTCCACGCTCTGTCTGCAAAAAAGGATCATGATTTCCGGTTGGAAGTTTTCACTCATTTTGCTCTTTTGCCTCCCTGGAAACTTTCTCGTCTTTTTGGCTCCCCGCAGCAAAGCCAAAAAAAAAGGGGCCCCCATCTCCGCCTTGGAGATGATGAGCCCCAAACGCCATTGTTTGAGTCAGCACAATTATATTAAGGACATTATCCTGTTTTGCCAAGAGGAAAAAAACGGCCAGGATGAAATTTTTTTCAATAACTTGCGAGACCTTTTGTTAAGTTGTACTGAATTCTGAATGCCGCTCATCACTCTTCCACCCCTCTCACCGCGCATTTTCCTCGCATGGCTTGATTTGGAGCCAGAAAAATGGTTGCCTATCCACTTGCCCGGGATTTTGCAGCAAAAAGCCGTCCATCCCGCCAGACCCCTGTTTCCGGAAGGAGAGCCATGAAAATCCATCATTTGAATTGCGGAACCATCCGGCCCCGCATGGCCGGGGTCCTGAACCCCGCCATGGCCCTCATGCCCTGCCATTGCCTGCTCCTGGAGGCTGGGGCTGACCTCGTGCTGGTGGACGCGGGCATAGGGCTCGCGGACATGGCCGAGCCCCGGCGCCTGGGCCCCATGAGCCTGGTCCTGAACCTGAAACAGGAGCCGGAGGAAACCGCCGTGCGCCAGGTGGAACGCATGGGGTTTGCGCCCGGCGACGTGAAGCACATCCTCTGCACCCACCTGGATCTCGACCACGCGGGAGGGCTGGCTGACTTCCCCCAGGCCCGGGTCCACGTGATGGAGGCTGAGCACGAGGCCTGCGCCCATCCCGGAACTGCCCGGGAAAAAAAGCGGTACCGGCCCTGCCATTTCCAGCACGGGCCGGACTGGGTCACGCACCAGGAGCTTTCCCCGGAAAAGTGGTTCGGCCTGGACTGCATCCGGGACCTGCCCGGCCTGCCCCCGGAAATCGTCCTGATTCCCCTTCCCGGCCACACCCGGGGCCACATGGGAGTGGCTGTAAAGACCGGGGACGCCTGGCTCCTCCACTGCGGGGACGCCTACGACCTCCGGGACGAGATGCTCGAAGGGCGCCGGAGCCCCCTCACCATCCGCCTGTTCCAGCACGTGGCCCATATGGACCACCCCGGGGCCATGGACCGGAAGGAAGCCCTGAAGGCGGTGGTCAGGGAAAGCGGCGGGACCGTGACCCTCATGGCCACCCACGAACCGGCCGAATACGAGGAACTCTCCGGCAAAAGGCTTTTCGGTTGAGGGGGGAGGCTCTTCCGAGGCAAAAAAATCGTCAGAAAAGGAGTTCTATCTTCTTGGCCAGGCTGATGCGGCCCTTGTATTCCTCCCGGATGCCAGCCAGGCGCTCCAAAGTCAGCTCCCGGGCCCGCTGACCCACCAGGCGGAGAAAAGCCTCTTCCCTTTGGGCGCACAGCGTTTCATCCCCCACGAACACCAGGTTCTCGGATTCCACATAGGCGCTTCGCAGGGAAAGATTGTGGGAACCCACCGCCAAAACCCGGCCGTCGAACAGAAACTCCTTGGCATGGTAGTAGGGCTGGGGGGCGTCGGGGTCCGGCCTGGCCTTCAGCTCGAAGATCCTCACCCCCGCTTTCAGAAGCTCGTCCAGATAAGGCACCGAGGCCAGCCAGGCGGCCCCCATGGCCACCTGGGAGGTGGTTTCCAGGGAATTGGTGAAAATCCGCACGTCCACTCCCCGTTGAGCCGCATCCTTCAGGGCATCGGCCAGCACTCCCCGGGGCAGGATCACGTACTGGCTGCCGCACCATATCCGGTCCCGGCTGCAGGAAACCGCCAGGGCCAGGGCGGTCATGGTGGAGAAATCCCCCTCCCAGGGCCGGCTCCGGACAAAGGCGGCCCGGCTGTCTCCCGCAGCGCCCGTTTCCGGGCAGGCCTCGCCGGTCCTGCGCTGGTGCCCGGCCCATCCCGCAGCCTGGGAAAAACTCCCGGAAAACCCCTGGCACACCTGGGCCACCACCGGACCCTCCAGGAAGAGGTCCACGTCCAGCCACCGTGAGAAATAGCGGTCCTCCAGATTCCTGCCCCCCACCACGGCCTGTTTCCCGTCCGCCACCAGAATCTTTTCGTGCACCGCGTAATCCAGAAGCGGCAGCCCGGAAAGCCCCGGGCCCTCGTCCGGCGTAGCGGCCGGGGCGGTCGGGTCCGCCTGCTGCCGGGTCAGATCCGAAAGCCAGTAAGGCGGCGATTCCGCCCGGATCTCATCATCCTCCGGGGGGCCCTCGAACAGGACCAGGTGAATCCCGCCGCCCTGGCCCGCCCCTTTCCCCAAGAACTGGGCCAGGGATTCGGCCAGGCTTCCCGCCTGGGCCTTTTCCTCCATGAGCCCGTCCCACTCGGAAAGGACGTGATTCCAGGCCAGGCGGAGAGTTCCCATGGGGGAAAGGGGGATCTGACTGTCCGCGTTCAAGAGCACCTGCACAGCCACCCCCCGGTCGGCCTTGGCCACCAGGGCATCCAGGATCGCTCCGCCCGCCTCGTCCCGGACCAGGGAGTAGCTTTCCAGGGAGACCTGTTTCCGGGCCTCGCGGATGAGGGAGAGCCTGCGGTCCAGGGCTGGGCGCGGCCGGTCCAGGACCTCCACCCGGTTGCCGGGTAGCGCCGGGACCCCGGTGAGTGATTCCAGGAGCTTCCAGAAACCCTCCGAACCCGGCCCGGGGAGGTCCGGGGGCCGGACAAAGGACACCGAGAAGCCCAGGTCCCGGGAAGCCGAGCCGCCGGTGGTGTCTGTGGCCTTCACCGGGAGCCGGTACCCCCCTGTATCCATGAGAAAGGGGATGGGCACCCGGGCCGTGAACCGGCCCTCTCCGGTGGGCAGGGTGCCGTTGGGGTCAGGAGATAAAAGGATCTTCCCCCCCAGGGGGGTCCGGGAAAGGTCCAGCCAGGCGGCCGACACCCCGGCCGCGTCCCCCGGGGCGAACAGGAAGCAGGCGACGTCCAGGAACCCCGTGCCGTCGTTGGGTATGAGGCCAGGCCGGACCGTGAGGTCCTTGATGACCACGGCCGGGAGGGCGGCCTGGGCCGGACCGTTGCCGGGCGCTGCGGCGGCGGGAAAGGCCGCGGCGAAGAAGGCAGCCCAGACGGCCAGCGTAATCCGAGCCCGGGAGCGTGCGGCCTGCCGGGCGGAAGGAAAGGGGTGCATGGTTCTTCTCCGGGTGCGGAAACAACCCGATCGCCACGAATACCTGGGCACGATGAGGATTGCATCCGCACGATACAGGAAAATTATCTGTTTTGCCCCAACGGCAAATTTAGGCCATTTACCGAATAAATCAAATGATTCATTTTAGTTATCAACATCGGCCTTCAGGATCGGTCGGGCCGGACTCCCCGCTCTTCCCCGGCTGTACCGCACCCGGCCTCCGTGCCCGCCACCGGCTTTTTCAGTCTGAAATATATTTTAATATGTTAAATCAATCTGTTATGAAGAACCATCCCATGGATTGAGCATTCATGACGATTACACAGTACCTGCTTGGTTCATGCTGTCGCCCAAGCTGAAAATCATTGAGAGGTATATAAAATTATTACTAACTGTTTTCATTCAATAATCCAAGATCTTTCCCCAAAAAGCCTGTCTTACAAAATCCCTACCCAAAAAGAGGTTGAATTGGGCTGCGGAACAGGGGCTTTTTCCCCTGGTGGATCACCCCGTCTCCTCTTGGTTCAGAGGCAAACCTTGTTGCGCTGGAGAAACCCTCCATCCTTTGCTGCCCCTCCTTTTCCACACGAGCCCTGCGGTTTTCCATGGGCTGTGGTATATAGGGCCGGAATTTTCAACCTGACAGGGAAGGCAACGCAAGATGGCGCAAACGGGCGGCCGGGAGGAGCACAAGGCAACCCTGGGGACCTTTGCCGGGGTGTTCACCCCCAGCATCCTCACCATCCTGGGGATCATCCTCTTCCTGCGCCTGGGCTACATCATGGGCAACGCGGGACTGTGGCGCGGCCTCCTCATCATCGCCCTGGCCAACGCCATCTCCGTGCTCACCAGCGTTTCCCTGGCCGCCGTTTCCACCAACCTGAAGGTCAAGGGCGGAGGCGACTACTACCTCATCTCCCGGACCCTGGGGGTGGAGTTCGGGGGCTCCATCGGGCTGGTTCTGTTTTGCGCCCAATCCATATCCATCGCCTTTTACTGCATCGGTTTCGGCGAAGCGGTGAGCGCCATGGCCGGGGGATTCCCGGGCCCCAAGGTCCTGGCCGTGGCCGCTGCCTGCTTCCTTTTCGTGTTCGCATGGCTGGGGGCGGACTGGGCCTCCCGGTTCCAGTTCGTGGTCATGGCCCTGCTGGTCCTTGCCCTGGCGTCGTTTTTCGCCGGGGCCATCCCCCGGTTCGATACGGCCCTCCTAGCCGCCAACCGGACCCCTTCCCCCGGGGCCCCGGCTTTCTGGGTCCTTTTCGCCATTTTTTTCCCTGCCGTGACAGGCTTCACCCAGGGAGTTTCCATGTCCGGAGACCTCAAGGACCCAGGGAAAAGCCTTCCCCTGGGCACCTTTCTGGCGGTGGGAATTTCCATCCTGGTCTACTTCGGCGTGGCCCTGGTCCTGGCAGGAAGCCTTCCCAACCCGGACCTGGCGGGAAACTACATGGCCATGAAGCACGTGGCCCTGGTGGGCGGCCTGGTGGACGCGGGAGTCATCGCCGCCACCCTGTCCTCGGCCATGGCCTCCTTCCTGGGGGCTCCCCGCATCCTCCAGTCCCTGGCCTCGGATCGGACCTTCCCGGTCCTCTCCTTCTTCGCCAAGGGGCACGGGGAAACCGCCAACCCCCGCCGGGCCGTGATCCTCTCCGGGGCCATCGCCCTGGCTGTCATCGCCCTGGGCAACCTGAACCTGGTGGCCCGCATGGTTTCCATGTTCTTCCTCATTTCCTACGGGCTCCTGAATTACGCCACCTATTACGAGGCCCGGGGCAAGAGCCCTTCCTTCCGGCCCCGGTTCCGGTTCTTTCACCAGCGGGCCTCCCTGGCGGGCTTCGCGGCCTGCGGCGGAGTCATGCTGGCCATCGACCCCTACGCGGCGGTCATGGCGGCCACGGTCCTCTTCGGGGTGCACCAGTACCTGTCGCGGACAGCCCGCCTCCGGCGCTGGGCGGACAGCCGGCGATCCTTCCACTTCCAGATGATACGGAACCACCTCCTGGACGCGGCGGCCGAGCCCGAGCATCCCCGGGACTGGAGGCCCCACATCCTGGCCTTTTCCAGAGACCGCAGCCGACGGGAACCCCTGATGAAATTCTCCTCCTGGCTGGAGGGGGGAAGCGGCACCCTCACCGTGGTGTGCATCCTCCAGGGGCAGGGGGCCGCCCTGCGCAAAGAGAAGAAGGATGCGGAAGCCGAGTTGGCCGGGGACCTTGCCCAATCCCAGGTGCGGGCTTTCTACCGGGTGCTGGGCGTCCGGGACCAGGAGGACGGCTTGAACGCCCTGATCCAGTCCTACGGCGTGGGTCCTCTTTCAGCTAACACAGGGGTCCTCCACTGGTCTTCCCGGAACCCGGATACCACGCTGGAAAGCCGGAAGCGATCTTACGCCCGCACCCTGTCCACGGGCTTCCGCCTGGGGATGAACATCGTGGTGCTGAACGCGCCCGGGGAAAAATGGGAAAATACCCTGGCCTTGCCTCCGGGCCAACGGCGGGTGGATGTCTGGTGGCAGGACGATGCCACGGGCCGCCTCATGCTCCTGTTCGCCTACCTCATGACCCGAACCCCGGACTGGGAATGCGCATCCATCCGCCTCCTGGCCCCTGTGGACCCCGAATCCGGGGAGGAAAAGACCCGGGAACACCTGGAGACCCTCCTGGCCGAGGCCCGCATATCTGCCCGGACCGAGGTACTCACCGAACCCAACATGGTCAGCGTTGCCGCCTGGTCAGCCTCCGCCTCCCTGGTATTCCTGCCCTTCCGCATCCGTCAGGGCCGGATGCTCACCCTTTTCGACGAACTCGTGGAAGAAAGCCTGGAGGCCATGCCTTTGACAGCCCTGGTCCTGGCAGCGACCGACGTGGAGCTGGACGCCGAGCCGGAGGACGGAAAGGCCGCCGAGGCCGCTGCGGCCATGGACGCCCTGGAACAGGCGGAAAAGAACGCCCGGGAAATGGAGAAAAACGCAAAGGCCGCCCAAAAGGACCTGGAGGAGAAAACCCGGGTTCTGAAGGAGGCCGCCCTGGGCGAAGGGGATGCCAACACCCGGGAAACGCTGGAGGCCGAGGCTTCCCGAGCCCGGGAAACGGCCGACGACGCGGGCAGGAGATTGGCCAAGGCCCGGGCCAAGCTGGAGCACGCCCAGGCCGAGGAGAAAAAGGAGAAGGGGCGCCCGTGACAGGGACGGGGAGCGCCGGAAAAAACCCGGTACTCAGCCCGGGCCGTTGGCATCGAAGCGGAGGGTGAAGGAGGTGCCTGGCCGGTTGCGGCCCGAATGCACGATGACCGTGCCGTTCAACTGGCTTTCCACCAAACCATGGATGAGGTCCATGCCCAGGGTCTTGGCCTGGCCGGGCCTCAGTTCCCCGGGCAGGCCGATGCCATTGTCCTCGATGACGATCTCCACCACCCCCTCCCCGATGAACCGGGCCCCCAGGCGGATGATGCCCGGGCCTCCATTGGGAAAGGCGTGCTTCAGGGAATTGGTGATGATCTCATTCACCACCATGCCGCAGGGCACGGCCTGATCCACGCCGAAGCTTATTCCCCCGGCATCCAGTTCAAACCCGATGCCCCTGTCCATGGCGCCGTGAGCCTCGAACAGGCTCTGAACCAGTCGGGTCCCGTAAAGCGCGAGGTCCACCCGGCCGATATTCTCGTCCCGGTAGAGGATCTCGTGGGCCAGGGCCATGGACCGGATGCGGCTCCGGGTGTTCTCGAAGGCCTTTTTCGCCTGCTCGTCGGACAGCTGGAGGCTCTGGAGGGCCAGCAGGGTGGAGATGACCTGCATGTTGTTCTTCACCCGGTGATGGACCTCCCGGAGCAGGAGCTCCTTTTCCTTCAGGGCCAGGCGGAGCTTGCGTTCCGCCTCCTTCAGGTCCGACACGTCCATGACGCATTCCAGGGCGCCCCAGGTCTTGCCGTTCTCGTCCTTGATGGGATGGGTGTAGACCTTGAACGCTTGGCTCTCCGTGCCGTGGTCCCCGGGCTCCATGTACCGGGTGACCATGCGGTCCTCGGTGACGGCCTGGGGGACCGAACAGTAGGGACAGGGCTCGCTCCTGGCCTTCATGACCTCGTAGCACTTCTTCCCGATGGCCCACTTGCGGCCCGGAAGCCCGTACATCCACACCAGGCGCTCGGACAGGTCCACGATGTTGTGCTCCGTGTCCACCACCTTGATGCCGCCGGGAAAGGTGTTGAAAATGGCCATGACCTGCTGGAGGGTTTTGCGCAGGGCCTTTTCCGCCTGGACCTGCTTGGTGATCTCCACGCCGATGCCCCCCAGCATCCCGGGTTTGCCCTCCCGGAAGATGGGAAACTTGAACGTGCGGTACACCCGTTCGGCCCCGTTCTTGTCGGGCAGGGTCTCCACGATCTCCTGGATGCCCTCGGTCATGGCCCGGTCGTCCCCATCCACCCAGTTCCTGGCGGCTTCCATGCCGAAGAGCTTGTGGGGACGGCGGCCCACCCACCTCTTCCGGCCGAAGGTTTCCTGCATGTACCGGTTGACGTAGAGGAAGCAGCCGTTTTCATCCTTCATGAACATATTGCCCGGCACCAAGTCCATGAAGGTGGCGAACCTGTCCTCGCTCTCTACCAGGTGTTCCTCGGTCTTCAGCCTGGCCATGAGGGAACCCAGGCGGGCGGCAATGGCCTCGATGGTGTTCCTCGTGCGCTCGGGGAGGTGATCCAGGGAACGGGAGGCCAGGTACAGGCAGGCCACCACCCCGCCCTCAAACTCCACGGGAATGGCTGCTGAACAGAGCAGTCCCTGAGACCGGGCCTCCTCCTCCCCGGCCAGGACGCCGAGGCCGTAGACAGGCTTCCTGGCCAGTACCATGCGGACCACCGGGGAGTCCTCCTCGAAGCGGGCGATGCTACGGACGAAACGCCGGGGGAGGCCCTTGTGGGCCACCAGTTCCAGGGACCCGTAGAGGTCGTCCATGACGTACACCCCGCCGCAGTCAACCCCATGCACCTTGCTGCTGGCGTTCAGGATGATGTTGGCGGTGTGCTTCAGACTCCGGGCGTCCATGAGGGCGATGCCCAGATCCCGCTGGACCCGGAGGAGGTCCTCGGCCTTCTTGCCATCGGACAGGTCCCGGGTGATGGTCATGAGGCAGGACTCGCCCGTGATCTCCACGGGCCAGGCGCTGATGAGCCCGTGGACCACGTTGCCGTCCTTGGCCCGGAACCGGGCCTCCATGCCCGTGCACTGGCCGTTTTCCCGAAGCTCGTTCAAAAAGGCCTTGCGCTCCTTGGCGTCCACCCAATTGTGGAGTTCCTCCGGGGATTTGCCCACAGCTTCCTCCGGGGTGAACTGGAGGAACTTCGTGAAACCCAGGTTCACGTCCATGATGGTCCCATCGGAACTGCGGACCAGGACCAGGGCATCGGGATTTTCCTCAAAGGCCCGGGCAAAGGTTTCCCTGGATCTCCAGAGCATACCGGCGGTCCAGTTGCGCTGGGCCAGCTCCTCGGTGAGTTCCCGGACCCGTTGTTCCAGTTCCTCGTAGGTGGGCTTTTTGTCCATGGTGAATATCCGGGCGGCTCGGCCGCCCATGGAGAGAAGGAAAGGAGGGATCAAGGCGCGGATGAAGGCTTCCGGCCTTTACAACAGGTTGGGATCGAACTCGTCGGCGATGGAGGTCTTTTTCCAGCCCTTCCGGGGCTCCTTTTCCATCTTCCCCCGCTGGAGGGCCATTTCGATGGCGATGTAGAGCTCCCTCTCGGAAAAGGGCTTCAGGAGGTAGCCGTCCGGGGTCGTGTGCTTGGCCCTCTGGATGGTTTCATCGTCCGAGTAGGCCGTGAGGAAGATGACCGGGATGTCCAGTTCCTTCCGGATTCTTTTGGCAGCCTCGATGCCGTCATATTCCCCGGGCATGACGATGTCCATAAGCACCAGGTCCGGCCGGTCCCTTCGGGCCAGGGCCACGGCCTGCTCGCCGCTGGAGGCGTGGCCGGTCACCTCGTACCCCATGGACAAAAGCTGGGTCTGGGTGCCCTTGGCCAGGATATATTCATCCTCCGCGATGAGGATGCGGGCCTTGTCCCGGCTCTCTTCCATTCCGCTTCCCCTTTACCAGGCTGTTGAAAAACAGGCGTTGAACAAGCGGCTCAATAACCATGAGCGGAAAGCCCTCCACCCGGCCTACGGCCGTACGGGCCTTATGCGAGCGGTCCATTCCCGGGGAATGAGGCGTACTCCTGTACGCCGCAGTGACGCGGGGTAAAGCGAAAAACCGCAGATCGCGTTTTGGGCAACCTGCTAGGGGTTCAGGGTACGGACACCCTTTTTCCCGGCCACGATGACCTGGCTGGCGAGATTCAGGAACAGGCCGTGCTCCACGATCCCCGCGATGCCGGAAAGCTTTATCGCCACGGCGCCAGGGTCCTCCATGGGCCCGAAATCCGCGTCCAGGATCAGGTTGTGGTGCTCGGTGCGAAAGGCCTTGGACAGGACGTTGGTGCGCACTTCCACTCGGGCCCCCAGGGAGGTGAGGAACCGCTCGGCCGCATGCTGGGCAAAGGAAACCACCTCCACGGGCACGGGCCCCTTGCTCCCCAGGCGGGGAGAGAGGCTGTCCTCGTCCACCACCCAGATGATTTTCCTTCCGGCCTGGGAAAGGACCTTTTCCTGGAGAAAGGCGCCGGCCCTCTTGATGCCGTTTTTCTCCGGGTCCACCTCGTCGGCGGTGTCGATGACCAGATCCACGGCCTCGTGATCGTCTATGGAGGCCAGGGCGAGGCCCAGGGCCCGGGCCCGCTCGGCCATGGGCAGGTTCCCGGGGATGACCGTGACGCCGGGGAGTTCCCCCCTTTTCCTGGCCGTGGCCATGCAATCCACCACCAGCTCCACCAACTTGCCGGAACCCAGACCCACCACCATGTCTGGCTGGATCATGCGGACCGCCTTTTCAGCAGCTTCCTTGCTCGCGGACTCGGGCGCGCTCATGAGCTTGCCTCTCCTATTCTGGTACAGACGGAATATATGCGCCTGTCACATTAGCATACTGGTCCGAAAAGAAAAACGCACACTACTGGAGATTCGGCGCTTACCAGAATCCCCCGGGAAATGCAACGCCAAGCCCGTCAGCCGGACGGGGAAATCACCGTATAGAAGGGCGCGGCGAACAGGGCCCGGGAACCGGCGGCGCGGATGAAAAGATTGGCCAGCCTCTTGGCTGCGTCCTTGGCGCCCCTGCCCCCCGGGCCGTAAAGCCCCGGAGCCACCCGGGCCGGTCGTCCGGCTTCCCGGAGCACCCGGACCAGGTCCTGGGGATCCAGGAGGTTTTCCGCCCAGTTCCCTGTATGGGGGTCGCAGGTGTTGGTGGGGTGGGCCGGGGGTTCCGGCAAATCTCCGGTTTCCAGGAAGCGGGCCGCAGCCAGGCAGAGGTCCTCGCCAGCCAGGCCCCGGGTCCGCCGGGCCAGTTCCCCCAGTCCCGGGGGCTGGGGGTCAATGCCCAACCGGACAAACTCGGCGGAAAGAATCGTCTCGCGCTCCGTCAGATAGGCGGTTTTGCAATCCCTTTCCTTTTGTCCCCACCTGGCCTCCTGGCCCTCGGTCTCCACCCAGCGGTGAATGGCTGAAAGCCTACGCCGCAGGAGGGGGTTGGCCTCGTTGGCTCCGGAGGCCATGACCAGGGCCGTTTCCCGGGGGAGATCCCCCAGGCGGCGGAAGAATCCCAGGATGTCGTACACGTGCTCGATGACGTCGTAGGAGGCCACCACGTCCGGGACCAGGCCTGAGGTCTCCAGGAAGGAAAACAGGGCCTCCACGTCCCCTTCCACGTAGTGGTCAGCCGAAAGATCCAGGCTTTTGGCCAGGCTGGCGGCATCCACGCAGGACAGGCCGTAGATGTCCAGGTACACCACGGTCCGGGCCCCGGCCTCCCGGGCCAGGAGGGAGAGCATGCCGGTGCCGCCGCCATAGTCCACCACGGCCAGCTCCCCCGGGTCCTTCCCCGTGGCCGACAGGCAGGCCGAAAGGATGTGGGTGTACAGGGCCATGACCTGGGGAAGGCTGGCCAGCTTGTCCGAAAGGTAGCGCCTGGAATAATCCGAAACCGGAAGGGAAAAGGGGTCCACCCCGGCCAGTTTTCTTCCCAGCCGGGCCGCGGCCCGGCCCACGGCGTCATGGGCCGGGTCCCTGGACGGGGAGAAGGGAAGGAAAAATCCTCTCAAGGTCGCCTGCTTTCCGGGACAAAGGTGTTGCCAAACAACGCGGCGGATGGTTATGGTTTTGCGTAGGGTCTGTTTCCCAAAAGGATTTCTATTACGATGGGCTGCAAAATCCCAGGACTGCGTCAGCGTGGCAAAAAAGGTCCTCGCCGTGGCGCTGCCACGCCTGCGGGCCTTTTTACCCCGCTTCCTTGCCCTGGAATTTCTCGCTCCATCTCATGACGAAATCCTTTTGGGAAACA